>PMEC01000120.1:6566-12482 GCA_003155705.1 Bacteroidales bacterium | reverse complement strand
AGGGGAATGGAGGCCTATTCCCTGCTGAAAACAACTGAGGATGTTCAGATCACAAACTGTACTTTTGCCGATAATATTTTTGCCTGCGTTGGAATAGGAAGCGAGACATCGGGCGGCATCAGAAATGTAAGTGTAAAACATTGCAAATTTATTTCCGCAAGAACATTTGCCGTATATATCAAAAGCCGTACGGGCCGTGGAGCTTTTATTGAAGATATTGTTTTCGACGATCTTGACATTTCCGGTACACAGTCCGGTTTCCTTCGAATCAATATTCTTACCAGTGGGATACAGGATCAGTTTCCCGTTCCTGGAGAAGAAGGAATTCCTACTATCAGAAATTTCAACTTTTCTAATATTCGGGTGAAAGATGTTCCAGTTCTCGTCGACGGAACTGGAATTCATCCGGATAAGCCTCTGGTGGGATTCACACTTCATAATGTTACGGGGAGTTGTGCAAAAGGGATCTCTCTGACAAATATTAAAAAAGCAGATATCAAGAACATATATGTCTCTGGTTTTTCCGGCCCTCTTTTGGGGATTAATAATGTTTCGGGAAGCGGATTGAAAGGCGCTATTGAAATTGATCAGCCAAAACTTCCTGAGACTATTCCCGGAAACAACCCGCCATATCAACTTAAGTAAATTGTTGGATTTTTTGGTGTCAAACTAAAAATGACCTGTGTCTATTCCCAAAGAAGATTTTCCTTAGTTTCGGAAATTTTATTATTGTTAGTCAGATCTTCTGCTTTTTTGAAAACATATCCTTTTGCTCTTAGAATATCAATAATCTGGGGTAATGCAATAACCGTGCTCATCCGGCTCTCCTTCCCCTTATAATCCGAATCATGAAATAAGATAATATCATTGTTTTGTGCTCCATGGATTACCATATCAACAATCATGTACGGGCTATATTTTGAAATAGCAAAATCTTTAGAATTAACATTCCAGAGAAAAACCTTGAACCCATATTTTGACAGGCTGTCTTTTTGTTCTTTTTTAATTTTGCCCCAGGGAGGCCGGAAAAGTTTTTGAGAGCTACCGATGATGCTATCAATTATTTTTTCAGTACGCATTATATTGGTAAATGCATCTTTAAATGATTTATTGGCTATGTTTGAATGATCTATCGTATGATTGGCAACTGTATGGCCTTCATCAAAAATTCTCTTTGTAATTTTCGGATATTTTTTCATCTTGTTGCCAACACAAAAAAAGGTTGCCTTTACGTTTTTTTCTTTCAGGATTTTTAAAATCATTCCGGTATATGCCGGGTCTGGCCCGTCATCAAATGTTAACGCAATACATGGTGCTGGCAATGAGGTATTTAGCGTTAATAGGGTGGATTCCGGTGTTAGGTTAATCGTTTCTTTTTCGCATCCAATAAAGAATATAACTGTCAGGACTAAGGCCAGATTCCTGAACTGACGTGAAAAACCGTTTGTTATAAATACATACAAATTCCTGGTCGTAAAACCTGAATCACGATCTTGGGACAATATCAATTTCCTAATTCTCAATCTATAGTTTAAAAGGAGTTTAAGTATCTTTCCCCTATAAGTGAAGCAATTAATAAAGTTTACACGGGTCAAATATATAAAATTTCTTGTTCATAATTTTTTTTCTGTTATTTATTTAACAGAGCTAATGGAATTTTTCTTAACAAAATAGATATTGCCGAACCGGAAATAAATACCAGTAAGCTATATTAATAATTTAAGTGAAAGAATTTAATTCGCTTAAATTAGGTAAAATTTGTACCTTGTAATTCCTTTACCATGCCATTTTTAACACTATGAATAATAACAAATTTCTTTCCCCCTTTATTATAATCGTTGCTCTTTCTCTCTCCTGCAGCAGGAATGAGCCATCAGGAAATACTATCTGGTCCGATAAGCCGGCAAAATATTTCGAGGAAGCCTTTCCCCTGGGGAATGGATTTACAGGAATGATGGTGAAAGGAGGTGCTCCCAATGATGATCTTATTCTTAATGAATCTTCTCTCTGGACAGGAGGCCCTGTCGACGCGAATATGAATCCGGAAGCCTGGAAGAATCTTGATGCTGTAAGAAAAGCTCTTTTTTCTGAAAACTACAAACTTGCACAGGAGCTGGTAAAAAAGATGCAGGGGAAATATTCGGAATCTTATGCTCCGCTGGGTGATCTTAAAATGTTATTCAATCATCCTGATTCAATTAAAAAATATAAAAGAGAATTGGATCTGCAGACTGGAATAGCTACCGTCGATTATTCATCAGATAATAAACAATATCACCGCGAATTTTTTATCTCTAATCCCGACCATGTTGCTGTTATTTTTCTAAAAGGAGAATCTCCCTTATCATTGAATTTTATACTTTCTTCAACCAGTCTTCTGAAGTTTAAAACCAATATTCAAAATAAAGATCTGATAATGGATGGGCTTGCCCCGATCCATGCTGAACCCAACTATAACAGAAATGTTCTTAATCCCATAGTTTATGACACTACCGGAAAAGGAATGAGATTCAGAATGATTGCCAGGGTGGTTAAAACTGACGGTAAAATATACTCAGATAGCTTGGGTCTGCATGTTGAAAAAGCATCACAAGCTGTTATAATTTTGTCGATCGGAACAAGTTTCAATGGTTTTGATAAAGATCCCGGACTCGCGGGTAAAAATGAAAAGAAAATTGCTTCTGATTTTCTTGAAAAAGCNNTGTTTAACAGGGTCTCTTTTTCTATCAACAAAGCAAGTGCGCCCGATCTTCCAATCTACAAACGGTTGATCAATTATAAAGATTCTGTTTCTGATCCTGAGCTTGAAACATTATATTTTCAGTTTGGCCGTTACCTGCTGATCAGCGCTTCGCGGCAGGGAGGAGTCCCTGCCAATCTGCAAGGTATCTGGAATCCACACCTTCGCCCACCATGGAGCAGCAATTATACAGCTAACATAAATTCTGAGATGAATTATTGGCCGGCTGAAGTGACAAACCTTTCAGAGACGCATGTTCCTCTGCTACAGCATATCAGCAATCTTTCAAAAACAGGAGTGATGACTGCCCGCAATTTTTATAATGCCGGTGGGTGGTGCTGCAGCCATAATACTGATATATGGGCAATGACCAATCCGGTTGGAAATTTTGGAAATGGCGATCCTGTCTGGGCAAACTGGTCGATGGCTGAAGCCTGGTATAGTCTCCATCTTTACGAACATTTTGCTTTTACCTGCGACACTCCCTGGCTGAAAAATTTTGCCTGGCCATTAATGAAAGGAGCTGCCCGGTTCTGTCTCGACTTGCTGGTTACGGATCCACGGGGATATTTAGTCACAGCCCCCTCAACATCTCCAGAAAACAAATTTAAAATGGCCGATGGATTTGTCGGGTCAACGCTCTATGGCGGAACTTCAGATCTTGCTCTGATTAAAGGCCTTTTTAATAAAATACTTCTTATTTCGGATGCGTTAAGAACTGATTCTGTTTTTGCAAGAGAGGTTCGGGCGGCAATGAAGAAACTATATCCATATCAGATTGGCAGAAAAGGAAATCTTCAGGAGTGGTATTGGGACTGGGATGATGCCGATCCTCAGCATAGACATATGTCTCATCTTATCGGTCTTTATCCTGACAATCAGATATCTCCTCTTCGTACTCCAGAACTGGCTGCCGCGGCAAAAAGGTCTCTGGAGCTGCGTGGGGATGGTGGAACCGGCTGGAGTAAAGCATGGAAAATTAGTATGTGGGCCAGGCTTCTGGATGGCAATCATGCCTATAAAATGCTCCGCTCACATCTTAATTATGTAAGTCCCTCTCCCGACACCAGGTACAGTGGAGGCGGTACGTACCCAAATCTATTCGATGCCCACCCGCCTTTTCAGATAGACGGCAATTTCGGAGGGACGGCTGGTATAGCAGAAATGCTACTCCAAAGCCAGAATGGCGAAATTCATTTGTTACCTGCGCTCCCCGATGCCTGGAAAGAGGGATATATTAAAGGACTGAGGGCACGAGGTGGCTATACTGTTGACCAGTACTGGAAAACCGGGAAATTGATCTATGCTACAATATATCCTGAATTTAATGGAGAAGTGAAGATCCGGTATCTTGATAAAACAATTTCGATAAAAACCGTTGCAGGAAAAGCGGTCAGAATTACCCCAATGATGTTTAAATAGCAATTCCCCTCTTTATGAGCGAAAAGCAATACTCTTTCAGCCTGGTGTTTTCAGTAAGGGATTATGAATGTGACCTCCAGGGAATTGTCAATAATGCCACTTATCAGAATTACCTTGAACATTCGAGGCATGAGTTTCTGGCTTCAAAAGAGATTAGCTTTGCCAAACTTCATCAAGAGGGAATAGATCTGATTGTTACACGGGTTGAGATTGACTATAAATTTCCTCTGAAAAGCCATGACAAATTTGTTGTAAAAATCAATATACGAAGAGAAGGGAATTTGCGGCTCATTTTCGAGCAGGATATATTCAGACTGCCCGACGAAAAGCTTATAGTTCATGCAGAAGTGACAGGAGTGGCAACAAGACGAGGAAGGCCTGTTTCTCCGGGTTCTATTGTTGCACTTCTTGGATTAGAATAAATAAATAAACTATAGACGATGAAATCAAAGGGATCATTTTTTTGCCATCAAATCATTATCTTCATATTGCTGGTTCTTCCTGTTGCCGTTGTCGCTCAATCAAATGAGGCATTAACACAAAAATACAACAAACAGGAAGTTTATATAACTATGAGAGATGGGATTAAGCTGTTTACGTCGGTTTATACGCCCAAAAACATAAAAGTTTCTCATCCCATTCTTCTGAACAGAACCCCCTATGACATTGAACCAGGCGGCCTTGCTTACTTCAATTATTCTATGCGGGGTTACAAAAGATATACCGACGAAGAATATATAATAGTTTTTCAGGATGTCAGAGGAAAATATATGAGCGAAGGCACATATGAGGATATCCGGCCCTACATTCCGGAAAAAAAGAGCAATAAGGATATCGACGAATCTTCTGATACATGGGACACTGTTGACTGGCTGGTAAAAAATGTTGCTAACAATAACGGGAATGTTGGAATATTTGGCATTTCGTATCCGGGATTCTATTCAACCATGGGAATAATAAATGCTCATCCGGCGGTAAAAGCCGTTTCTCCGCAGGCTCCAGTAACAGCATGGTTCCTGGGGGATGATTTTCATCATAACGGTGCCTTTTTCCTGATGGATTGTTTCAGTTTTTTTTACAACAATGGTATGCCACACAGGGCGCCTGCGAGAAGAGGATATCCTTCTTTCAGGATGCCCACGCCCGAT
The DNA here is from genome assembly GCA_003155705.1 of Bacteroidales bacterium. Lineage (GTDB taxonomy): Bacteria > Bacteroidota > Bacteroidia > Bacteroidales > VadinHA17 > LD21. Next base: position 7,172 of record PMEC01000120.1, on the reverse strand, counting down.
AACTATGATTTCTATTTATCGCTTGGTCCTGTAAAGAATATTGCACCAAAATATTTAGGTGACAGTATAAAATTCTGGAAGGATGCTTTCGCTCATCCGGATTATGACGAATTCTGGAAAGCGAGGGATCCCCGGCAGTACCTTAAAAATGTTACTCCCGCGGTGATGACTGTTGGCGGCTGGTTCGATGCTGAAGATCTTTATGGNNAATTTTATTGAACAGGAAGTCCGGTTCTTTAACTACTATTTAAAAGGAGAAGGCCCGCTGGATATTCCAGAGGCAGAAATATTTGTTACCGGGTCAAACGAATGGAAAAGCTTCGATTCATGGCCACCAAAAAACATTGCTGAAATGAACTTGTATCTCCAGCCATTAGGTATTGTTACCTATGATGTTCCTGATGTAAAAAGCAGCTTTGATGAATATGTGTCGGACCCAATGAAACCTGTTCCATATACTGCAAATGTACATACTCACAGAACCAGAGAATATATGACTGACGACCAACGATTTGCAGCAAGAAGACCTGATGTTATGGTTTACCAGACCGCTGTTCTGAATGATGATGTGACACTTACCGGACCACTTACTGCAGATCTTTTTGT
>PMEC01000120.1:1204-6533 GCA_003155705.1 Bacteroidales bacterium | reverse complement strand
CCTTTAAAAAGGGGCATCGCATTATGATTCAGATTCAGAATTCATGGTTCCCCCTGGTTGACAGGAACCCGCAGAAATTTGTCGATATTTACACATGTTCTGAAAGCGATTTCCAGAAAGCCACTCAAAGAATATATCATGATTTAAAATATCCTTCTCATCTTAAAATTCATGTTTTAAAGTAAGAAAGTATTATGAAAAAAAGTACAATGAACCGGCGGCAATTTATGACAACTCTTGCTGCTGCAGGGGCAGGAACATTGCTCCTTGGAAAGAGTTCTTTAACATTCCCTTCTGTCAACCCGGATGTTTCCGCGGATCCTTTCCGGATTATTTCGCTGGGAAAGTCCGGATTGAAAACGACACTCATCGGGATGGGGACTGGATTTAATGGGTATAATCGTTCTTCTGCTATTACCAGGGCAGGAAAAGGTGTTGCCGAAGCAGTTATCCGTCATGCCTATGAAAAGGGGATAAGATATTTTGACTGTGCAGACACCTATGGCACACATCCTTATACAAAAGAGGCACTTAAAAGCATTCCCCGGGACTCTTATACTATCGGCACTAAAATATGGGTCGGACAGGGTGGCATTCCCGAAGCAGAACGGCCTGATGCGAATGTCGTAGTTGAAAGGTTCAGAAAAGAACTGAACACTGATTACCTTGACCTGGTGCAGATTCATTGCATGACCTCTGCAGATTGGACGACTCAGTATAAAAGACAGATGGATCTTCTTGAGGATTTAAAGGCAAAGAAAATTATCCGGGCACATGGAGTTTCCGTTCACAGCCTTGAGGCAATGGAAGCTGCAGCAGGAAGCCCATGGGTTGATGTTGTTCATGTTCGTATTAACCCTTATGGCGAAGCGATGGACAGGAAAGATCCGGCATTGATAATCCCGGTTATTGAGAAATTGCATAAATCAGGAAAGGGTATTATTGGAATGAAGCTTATAGGAAATGGTAAGTTCAGGAACGATTCTGAAAAAATAGATGCCTCGTTGAAATATGTTCTTGCTCTTGGAACAGTTGACATGATAATAATTGGTTTTGAATTGCCCGAACAAATTGACAATTACGCGGAAAGAGTGAGTCGTACTCTTAAAACTTTGAACAGGAAATAATCAATATAAAATTAAATCGTTATTTATGAAACATAAAATTAATATCCTTTTAATCACAATCCTGTTTATTTTTCCCGGATTGTCTTTCATCCCAAAAAACGAACAGGATAATCCGGTTAAACCGGGAGCTGTGCTCGAAAAACTTGCCGGCGGTTTTTTATTCACCGAAGGTCCTGCTTCCGATGCCAATGGCAATGTCTATTTTACAGATCAGCCAAATGACAGGATAATGATCTGGACAACAAAGGGAGAATTGGTCACCTTTATGCAACCCTGTGGCAGATCAAATGGAATGTATTTTGACCGCAAAGGAAATCTCTGGTCCTGTGCTGATGAGAAAAATGAGCTATGGCAGATCTCTCCGGACAAAAAAGTAAAAGTTATCCTGGGTCTGTTCTCAGGAAAAGCCTTGAACGGACCAAATGACGTGTGGATTACTCCGGAAGGAGGTATTTATATTACAGATCCATTTTACCTGAGAACATGGTGGGATCATACCGCAATGCCACAGGAGAAACAATGTGTTTATTTCCTTAAACCAGATCATAAGACGATAATCAGGGTTGATGAAGATTTATCAAAACCAAATGGAATTATAGGGACTCCGGATGGTAAAATTCTTTATGTTTCTGATATAGCCGGAAAAAAGACATGGTCATATACTATAAACACCGATGGCCTTCTGACAAATAAGAAACTCTTTTGTGAAATGGGCTCGGACGGAATGTCTATTGATGAAAAAGGAAACATCTACCTTACTGGTAACGGTGTTACNNTGTTAATAATAATCTTAAAGATTAATAACTTTCTGTTGCACCTGATATAAAAATCTTTATTATTGTACTTTGATTTTACTCTTTATGACCCTATTTTTTATAATTAACCAGAATAAAGAACAACCGATAAATGGAAGGAACACGCAGAGAGGATATTAAGCCAGGTATTGCCGTCATGGTTGAACTGGCAGAAGATAAACGAACGGGAAGGCTTACGGGCGGTAAGGTTAAAGAAATTCTTACATCTGCTCCAATACATCCTCATGGTATTAAAGTTAAACTTGATAATGGCCAGGTTGGCCGGGTTAAAGAAATAATATAAACTTTCTTTGAACCTTGATTTTGTTTATCTAAAACCGGGATAAATGAACCAGAATGATTTTATCGTTAAGAACCTGGGAAGAACATCAATTAAATCACCCTTAAAACAGACTGCAAAAAAGTATGGTCCTGTTTTTAAATTTGTTGATGACAGTGAGAGAATTCTTTACGATACATCATTGGAAAATTTTCACAGGTGCAAAGATTCTGGTGAGGAGCCGGTTTCTTTTGAAAAGGCCGGTCCCCGTGAAAATGTCTTTTTCGAACCCGCCAAAACAAAAGTTGGTATTGTTACCTGTGGCGGCCTTTGTCCCGGATTAAACAATGTAATCCGTAGTCTTGTTAATGAACTTCACTACAGATATGGGATAGACAGAATTCTTGGAATAAAATATGGTTTTGAAGGATTCGTTCCCAAATACAACCATCCATTAATCGAACTTACTGCTCCTGGTGTAAGTGAACTTCATCTTATGGGTGGAACTTTCCTTGGAACATCCAGGGGGAATCAGGACATCGGACAAATTGTAGATACGCTTGAAATTCTTAATATCAATATTTTGTTTTGTATAGGGGGTGATGGAACTCTCCGCGGTGCACATGCAATTCATGAAGAAATTGAAAACAGGAAACTTAAAATTGCTGTTGCAGGAATTCCAAAAACTATTGATAACGATATTAACCTTATCGAAAAATCATTCGGCTTTGAAACTGCATTTTCAATTGCGAATGATATTATCAGAAACGCTCATAATGAAGCTATTGCAGCATTTAACGGCATTGCCCTCGTTAAACTCATGGGGCGCGATTCAGGATTTATTGCAGCACATGCAGCACTTGCGATTCAGGAAGTTAATTTTGTGTTAATCCCTGAAATCTCTTTCGATCTATACGGCCAGCGGGGTTTTTTGCGGATTCTAAGAAAAAGACTCGAAGAGAGACATCATGCCGTGGTAGTTGTCGCCGAAGGGGCGGGTAAGGAATTTTTTGAAAAACAGAAGCTGGTAAAAGATTTGTCGGGAAATATTAAAAATGAAGATATTGGCGTGTACATCAAAGAAAAAATTATAGAGGAATTTTCTTCAAAACAGTTTCCTTTCGCAATCAGGTATATTGATCCAAGTTATATTATCCGGAGCGCACCCGCTAATGCAAATGACAGCAAGTTCTGTAATCTTCTAGCACAAAATGCTGTGCATGCAGCCATGGCCGGGAAAACCGATTTTGTTACCGGAAACTGGAATAGCCTTTTTACGTTGTTGCCGATTCCCCTGGCGATAGCACAACGAAAGAAAATTGATATTGAAGGTGAGCTCTGGTGGAATGTTCTAGAAGCAACGGGCCAACCGACCAGTATGAAGAATCCATGATAAAGAACATTATTTTTGATCTTGGAAATGTTCTTATCAGTTTTAAACCGGGTGATTTTCTTGAGAAAAAGGGCTATTCATCTGAAACCAGGAACATAATACTGAATGACATTTTCAAGAGCCCGGAGTGGCTTGGACTTGATAATGGCACCATTACTACCGCAGAAGCAATTGAAAAGATATCGGTACGATCTTCTCTTAAATGGGAGGAAATTGCCTCAATTTTCAAATTACGTATTGAAATAATGTACCCTCTCCATGGGAACATAAAACTGCTTCCTGGATTAAAAAAACGCGGTTTTAAGCTCTATTTTCTTTCCAACTTCCCGGATGATATCTTTGATGAGGTTTTTAGAGAGTATGACTTTTTCAAATTCTTTGATGGCGGAATAATTTCATCAAGAGTAAAATGTTCCAAACCGGACTTTCGAATATTTGAAATTCTGATGGAAAAATATTCTCTTTCCAGAAGTGAATGTCTGTTTATAGACGATATTGAAATCAATACAAACGCAGCTCAAAATTTTGGAGTTAAAAGTTTCTGTACGTTCGGATCATCAGATATTTCGAAACAGTTAGAAGAAAAACTGGTAGAGTGAAATTATTGTCTCTTGCCCGCTGAAGAATTCACGGTCAGTCGTCCTGTTCTTCCCAAATATTCACTTCTCGCGAAGTTAATCATTCAGATAATAGGTATTAAAATGATATATATCAGGCAAATATGTGCTTCCTATAACTTGTATGTTCCACGTGGAAACTATTTCAATTTCTCGAAGAAACTGGCCAATATGGCAGTTTTACTGACACCAACTATTTCTTCGAGCTCATTTTTAGTAGCTGCACTTATTTTCTCCACCGAACCAAAATGCTTCAATAAAATTTCCTTTGTTTTAGGTCCAATCCCTTTTATTAAGTCTAGATTCGACTTTGTCATTTCTGCAGATCTTTTATCCCGGTGAAAATTAATCCCAAACCGATGCGCTTCATTTCTTATTTGTTGTATTAATTTCAGACTATAAGAATTCTTATCAAGATAGATTGGAACACTGTCTCCCGGAAAATATATCTCTTCAAGTTTTTTTGCAATTCCGATTAAGGTAATCTTTTCCCGTAATTTTAGCTTTTCGATACTTTTGAATGCAGAAGAAAGCTGACCTTTCCCTCCATCAATAATTATAAGCTGCGGTAACATTCTTTTTTCATCCAGCATTCTTTTATAACGCCGGTAAACTATTTCCTCCATCGAGGAAAAATCATCCGGCCCTGATACTGTTTTAATATTAAAATGTCTGTATTCTTTCTTACTTGGCTTGCCGTTTCTGAAAATGACACAGGAAGCGACAGGGTTGGTTCCCATGATATTTGAATTATCAAAACATTCTATATGAANNTTTTCTGAATTCTTTTTCTTCTGTTCAAGCTTATAATAAATTGCATTCCTGACCGAAAGTTCAAGAAGTTTCTTTTTATCACCTATTTCCGGAACAGTATATTTCAGGTTATCTATAAGAATATCAGGCTTAAAGGGGACAATAAGCTCACCGGAATCACTATTTAGTCTTTGCCTGATTTCGGTGATTCCGATTCCCAAAAGCGTCTCTTTTTCTTCATCGATCCGGCTTTTTAATTCTATTGTAAACGCCTGTATTACAGCCCCATGTAAGACTTTAAGATAATTAATATAGGCATTCCCTGAATCTTCTGCATAACCAAATACATCGACATTTTTAATTGC
>PMEC01000120.1:0-1189 GCA_003155705.1 Bacteroidales bacterium | reverse complement strand
TTCGGTTTGTCTTCCAATGCATGGCGCCTTACAGTTTCCAATATGATATTCCAGGCATACTTTAAATTTACCTGCATTAATATTGTCACTTGTAAGATTGTGCGGGCATGTTCTGAGCTGATAAAGCTGCCGGATGAGGGTTATGAGGGTCTTTACCATCAATCCCGAAGTATATGGACCAAAGTAGAAAGACCCGTCCCTTATAATATTTCTTGTACTGAATACTCGCGGAAATGGTTCATTTTTAATACAGATCCACGGAAAAGTTTTGTCGTCTTTCAGGAGAATATTATATCTCGGTTGATATTTCTTTATAAGATTGTTTTCAAGAAATAATGCATCAGATTCATTATCGACAACAATATGTCTTATCTGAATTGTTTTTTTAAGAAGAAGGTTTGTTTTTCCCGATTGGTTTTTTGAAAAATATGAACTTACTCTCTTTTTAATATTTTTGGCTTTCCCTACATAAAGAACATTTCCGGCAGTATCCAGAAACTGATATACTCCCGGATTATCAGGAAGAAGGGCAATGGATGATTTGGGATCAGCTAACATCTATTAAGCGTTCATTAATCCACAAGCAATGAAGTAAAATCAAATTTCTCTCCGTCAAATAAACCTTTGTCACTTAATTTCAGTTCAGGTATTACGAGTAATGCCATGAANNTGTGTAAGAGCTTCATAATCTGCAGCAACTTCCTCACATGAATTATCCGACATAATTCCGGCTATGCTCAATCTCAATGATGATATTTTTTCTCCTGAAGATACGGCCAGTCCCCCTTTAAGTCTAATAATTTCATTTACTGCCGAAACAATATCTTCATCTGTTGTGCCAACGCAAATAATATTATGACTATCATGTGCTACAGAGCTGCCAAATGCGCCATGTTTTAGTCCGAACCCTTTGATAAAAGCGACAGAAGGCGGGGTATTATTGTACCGGTCTTTAACCACAATTTTTAAAATATCTTCTTTTATATTGCTTTCGACATTATGCTTTTCCCCTGTATCTGAAATCACTTTTTTTGTAAAAAGTTCTCCTTCAAAAGCTTCTATAACAAGCATTTTCTTCGATGTCCTTGGAATAATAATATCTTCAGTTTTAATCGCTGAACAGTTGAAATTATTTATGTTTTTAGCCCTTTCATAATTGAAAAAAACAGTTCCTCTGTCATAAACCTTA
>PMEC01000148.1:11091-11362 GCA_003155705.1 Bacteroidales bacterium | reverse complement strand
ACAGGAAGAAGCGCTGATGAGAATACGACATAATCAGCATCTGACGTTATTTAGTCCAATGAAATAGTTGTAAAATTCTGGTCAGGTCAGGGCTGATAGGTCAATGCTTTTCGCAATAATAGTTACTTAATATGGATGGCAGTCAAATTGTTACCCTGGGGAGGAGGAGAGGTTTCAGGGGCAACAGTGTAATTCGGAGACTGGGATTCGAGAGACTGGGTGAGTTGGCGAGTGGGAAAGGAGGTTAAAAGTTGAAAAGTTGAAAAGTTGA
>PMEC01000148.1:0-11003 GCA_003155705.1 Bacteroidales bacterium | reverse complement strand
CTGGGGTTCATACCATTTGATTATTTTTTTTCTATACTCATCTATATATATGGTCATCGGTTCAGCCATTATATCTCTATAGAGTCCCATCTTGAAATAATATCTGCTTTTTGAGGCATAACCACGATTTTCAGTATAGCTTGTTATCCCTTTATAATTAATTATCTCCCCATCATTCAAGAAAGCTTTAATTTCTCCATCACTTTGTCGTGAAAACTGTATCTGAAATTTGAAGTCCAACCATCGATTCCGTATTTCATCCTCTGTTTCATAAAGAGTCTTTTGGCCGGAGTCGGTATTAATTGTCACATGTAATTTGCCGCCAATATACCTTACCGCGATCACAGGACTGTCATCCGAACATTGTGCTACATGAGGACAATGTTGTTTCCATTGTGCTATTACCAGACGGGTATTGACAATTGGGAAACTTTGTGGTACAAACATGCTAAACTGATATTCGTATTTTACACCCTCAACAGATTCAAGAGATTCGGTTTCCTCTAATTCATCGCGTTCAGTAGGAGCACTTTTCCCATAAGCCGCCTCAAAAATATCTCCGGTTCTCAATGTAATTTTTGCGGCTTTTTCCCCTTTCCGAACTATTTCAGATTGAATCTCAAAGGATTGAGGTACCATCCTGTCAGTATCCCATATCCAGCTGAGTTTGTGATCCTCAAAATCGTCATAGACATTAATTCTTGATTTGCATCCTAATCCGGATAGTAAGAACAGTACTATTGGAAAGATNNGTGAGGTGTCGGGCGTCGGGTGTGAGGCACACCACCTTCGCCAAGGCTTCAGTGGCCGAATGGTGCAACGGCTTACTAATTCTGCAGCAACAACCTGAATGCAGCCATTTCCTCACTGTTCCGAACGACCAGGACATTGCCAGCCAACACCGGGTGGTTCCATGTCCTGCCATTAATTGCAGGAAACCGTGCAACCTCTTTGAATTGATCAGGGGTCGCCTGAACAAGCGCCAGTTCACCTTTTTCAGACAGCACCAGCAATATATCCTGATCGGCCAACAGGAGAAGCTGGCCTCCATATCTTCCGCCTCTCCATTTGCGGATACCTTTATCGATATCGACGCATGTGAGACCAGGACCTTCAAAGCCGTAAACATAACCTTTATGTACGACAAAGTCGTTCAGGTTTTGTCTTAATACATCTGATGTCCAGCGTTCGTTGATAGTCCATCCTCCAGATCCTTTTTTGATTTCAATACGCTTCATCCCTTTTGTATAACCTTCACTGAATATGATATCGCTTTCATTAATCATGGCAGGCTGAATAATTTGGGCCATAACATTGGTCAACGGTTGCTTCCAGAGTTCTTCGCCATTGGCCGGCACAAAGCTGGTTATACTTTTTTTACAGATAAAGAGGATCTGGTTGACACCACCGATTGTCAATAAATGAGGAGAACTGTAGCTTTCTCCACCATCAGGTGCGGACCAGCGCTTATGGCCGGTGATAAGGTCATATGCAACAAGTTTGCCTGAAATTGCAACTATTACGACGCTGTCAACCACTATGGGCGAACTCGCGTAGCCCCAACCCGGTATCTTTATGTCAGTGTCTTTAGCTGCATTACGCGACCAGATAACGTTACCGTTAAGTTCATCAAGAACGTTCAGAATACCTGTAGCGCCTAAAGTATACACACGACCATTGCTGAGTGTCGGTGTAGAACGGGGTCCGGCGCCTGCATGGGAGTCCCAGAAACGTGCTTGATCGCTGTGTCTCCAAACCGGTTTCCCGTTATTCAGGTTATAGCAGGTGACCATCTCATATTCACCACGCTGTTCCTGTGTGTAGAGTAAGGCGCCATGAACTGCAAAGGATGAGCAACCTGGTCCGACAGATCTTCGCCACATCTCAACCGGAGGAGATTTGGACCAGTCGGTATTGATCCTCACACCGTGTATAATCCCATTACGATCATGTCCCCGAAAGCCCGGCCATTCAGCTTCAGTTTTCATAGCTGCTGAATCCAATGGCATTATCGCTTGCTTATCACCTGATTGGGCAAGAAGCCGATCTTCAGCTGTCTTCGCCCATCGCCACGCGAAATCCTGATGGGTTTCCCCATCCATCCCATTTGTACGGAGTAATGCCCAGAATCCTGATGCAAGCAGGATAGTAATAGCCATAGTTGCACGTCTGAGTCTGTCAGAATAGTTACGTGTGACAACAGCCCAGGCAACAAAAGCAAGGCTAAGCGCCGGAATTGAATAGACGGGAAACATCATTCCCATCATAGTTGTTGCAATTGATTTGTCTATGATTTGGAATGTCAGGGCAAGCGCCACTATCATCAGAACAACAGCTGTCCAGCGTTCGAATCGGGGAGCTCTGCTAAAGAACACCCACCAGACAATGATGGCCAACCCGCCAAGGATTCCGCCAAAAACACCTAATGCAATTGCACCTGGTGCAACAGCAGGGATACCAAATCTGACCAACCACTGAAGTATTACGATGACCACTCCGGGCCAAATCCTCAGCGGCTTTTTCATAGTTGAATCGTTAGTATTAATATCAGTATTCATTTTATAAATTTAGTCTGTTTAACAATTCTGTTTTGTATGAGAGGGATGCATATTACATTGGTCTGTCTTTTATCACGATTTAATTATTTCAACCCAAAAATAATCGGAAATCCAAATACTACAATCATTATCCATAGTAAATAAACCGGCAAGTACTTTGAGATGGTTAGCTCTACTTTATCGGGTTCTGACTTCTTGAGATTGATCCTGAACAAATCAATCGTGATCAGAATCAGGTTTCCAAAAATCAAAATATTAGAAACCAGGATCGCCAGCCTGTTTGGCGTTAATCCATACTTACTCAACCGGTAGAAAATCGCAGATAAAGCAATCAGGTTAATGATCAGAGTAATTATTGAAAGAATTAACAGAACCATTCTATTGAAATTCTGTTTCGCGTATATTGAAGTTTCAGAAATCGAAAAGACGATAATCCCCATAACGCCGATCAGCATTATATTAAAAATCAATAAAAAATTTCTGTCATTGTAAGGATCTTTTGCCGAGAATATAATAGCTATCAGATAAACTACAAGTGTAAACAGGACTAAAGGACTAAAAAGACTGGCTACAATAGACGCAAACTTATCGGTCAATGTATTGAAGTTTTCAATGATATATGTTGTAACGATGGGAGCGGAGACTAATCCTATAAGTACAATATTGTTGAAATAAAACATCTCAATGTTAATACCGATTGCATGGAATAATAAAACAGTGATGCCTGTTAAAGCTCCTCCGGCTATCAGAATTATGGCTCCTAAGATTGCCAGATCACCATTATGTCTGATAAATTCAATTCGTTTCCTTTGATCCTTTATATTAAAATCAATATAAATCAAACCGAAAACACACCACATAAGCATGGGCATATGAATATACACAAGATTAATTGATGCACTGTCTCTAACAGAAGGTAACAGGTTGATATATACTATAGAAACAATGAACGTTATAAGGGTTATGATAATTCCTTTCGGGTTGGAATTTCTATTTAACCATAAAGTGTAAAGAGCAAGTCCCAAAAAGACTATAATGCCTGCATTCTTCTCGTAAAAAAAGAAGGTGGTCAGGTTAATATTAAACAAAGCCGGTATTTTAATGAGAAATCCGGCTATAAGGCATACAGCGATCATTATGAGAATGTCTGATCCTGAAATACTTCTCACTCTGTCCGGCGTTTTGCCAAAATCTAACCGGCTTTTCCAGAATTTTGCCATTTCTGAGTTCTCAATCTCAGGATAGATTTTATAAAAACCTGATTCAAAAGATTTTCTGTTTTCCTGGTATAGTCTTTCCAGCATTTCAGGATTGTTGATGTTATCTTTAATTCTGTCTGTCATGTAAAGAAGATTTAAAAACTCGCTTGTCTTAAAATGGTTTTCCCGATGGGGATCAGGTCAACCAGTTCTGTTAATTGATTGTTTTTATTTTTAAGATACACCCTTATTTTTCCATCCTGGTATTTCGCCTTATGATCTTCAATGAATTGATATCTCACAGAATCTTTTGGTTTGTACATCATATCTGCAAATCCGGGGGCATAAACTTTTCCGGTTTGTTCTGCTGCAGGGATTGACCTGGCATAAACCAGAGCCCCGTAGCTAAAATACTTTTCGTGATTCAGACCTTCCTTCACTATCACATCGGCTAAGAATTCAAGTTCAATTCTGTCAGCGTTAGCAAATGTTCTGTCAATAACAATTAACCCATTTTCAAGATGATACTTTTCGTTGGTGAGGATTGATTTTGCCCATTCAGGTTTTCTGATCCTGATCTGAAACGGAACAGGTTTTTCGGTTGAAATTTTAAATATGAACTTATTCTTATAAGGATAATCTGTTATCTCTTCAATTTTAACAGGGACGTTCCGGATGATTGTCTCCAGAACATTAGGACACAAAAGCGCAGCAACCAGAGTGTTTTCACCATCTTTCAACCAGCTTGACTGGATGAAATAAGGAGAAATTTTTCCGGCATTCGGGGCACAGCATACTGCAACATCCTGATGCACCGGTGAATATTTGTAACGTGTCTGATTCCTGCCGGGTTCGGGTTCTCCGTTTTTAGTCCCGAGCATTTCATAAGAGTTGTCGGTTTTAAGGTAGGCTATACATGAATGATCGGGATTCCGGCTGCCCTGAGCGGCATTGTAGAAAATATTTTCGATCTCATCGGCAAACCACATGTTTCCGTTTTTCTGAAGTAAAAATGAATAACTGTCCATCAACTCCATAAGAGAACAATACTCATATCCTGTTTTAGTGGCATCAGCTGTTCTTCCTCCGATCCATTCATCACCGATAGCGCCACCGGTAATAGTAGTGCAGTTTTTTATTCTCTCAATATAAACTTTTAAAGCGTTTTGCAGGTCCTCTCTTCCGGAGGCATAAGCTGCAACCATCAGGGGTCGCAAATGCTCATAAGTATGCGCACCATGACACTGGAGCTTGTAGTTGGGGTCCAGAATATTCTTAAGCTGGGCATCTTTTTCAGAAGAATAGTTTTCAGAAAAATTCAGGTATAAAAATGAAGCGTAATTCCAGTATCTTTTATCTCCGGTGAGCTGATGCATCCTGTCAAGAACATCAGTAAAAGTGAGTCCGTGAGCAACACCACCCGAGAAATCTTTGCCCGAAAAAAATGGTTGAGAGTGACTGACCGGGTAATTCTGCATCACGTTATCAACTGCCCTGACAAGTGCATTCCAGACTTTCTGGTCGCGTGTATATTCATAGTATGCCAGCAATCCACGGCAAAGAGTTGTTTTCGACCAAAGTTCACCATTTTCTGTAGAGAATTTATATCTTAGTTCTTTATCGTAGATACCCAAATAACCATCCTCATCCTGGGTTGCCAATATCCGGTCAATATAGGTTTTGGCATTTTCAATAGCAAGACTGTCATTCAGCATTAGCGCATTCCTGATATAGCCATCCCTCCAGTTCGACTGGGTTTCCGAATTCCACCATTTGTATTGTTCGTCGCCTTCAGCATCTCCTGATTTAAGGTTGCCAAGATCTTTCGCTTTACTCTGTTTATGCAGTCTTCCTGTTCCATAAATAGGATCGTTAATCAAATCAGGAACCAGTTNNGCTGCCAAAAGGCAGAAGCTGGTATTTTTCTGACAAAGGTTTTAACTGAGAATAAGTCACAAAGGGAGCAAGGGAAAGCCAGAAGACTAATATTTTTATCTGCAGATATGAATGCTTTTTCATTTTTTATGGCGTAATCAATAATTATTATAAAGGTATTTTGAAACTTTAACAAACCATTCGCATTGCTTTAATATTCTGATGAGGTGTAAGTACCGTGATTTCACATCCCCCCGATAATATGAATTTTTTACCTTTCTGACTTTCGATAAGAGATGATGTCAATAGAGATATCTGTTCAGTTGAAGAATCCTGGATAATTACCGGATTTATATTTCCGCAAAGAGCAACGTTGGGTCCCATATGCTTATGTGCATCCTCAAAACTAATCTGCCAGTCCAGATCCAGAATATCAAGTCCCAGGTCTTTTAAAGAAGGCAAAAGATGAGTTATATTTCCACAAATATGCATTTTAACCTTGCACCCCAGGGAATGAATATAACTCACCAGTTCCTTATGACGTTCTTTCACAAATCTGTCATATAAATCGGTTTCAATCTGAGAACAGATTGCATCTCCAATGCCCATTACATCGCATCCGGCATTTATTTGTGCCCTTGCAAATGCTTTGGCTGTCACCATGCATTTGTCCATCAGGAGGTTGCTGAAATCCTGATCTATCATTAACATAACCAGCATATCACTTACTCCGACAAGGTCACATGCTTCGGCCAACGGGCCTTCAATCCAGCCAAAAACAGGAACTGTGCCATTGAGCAGTTTCTGATAAAGTTCTGCACCTTTGATCCGGTCGAGTGTGCGCGGTGCTTTGCAGACATCAGGGTTTATAAGCGCATGAACATCGTCGATTGTTTTTACGATAGGAGCCAGGCATTTTGGCACCCCTTCAGGAATATATTCGATCTTCGCCCCGAAAGCAGATGTTTCCCGGTATGGGTCGGAAATTAGTTCAACCCAATCAAGATCAAATTCATTCAGCGCCTTGATATTGCTTTCTACCAGCCCCTTGTAATCAGAGGCAAATTGTCCATAGGTACTTCCATTGAGCCTGGCAGCAAAATGCATCAGGATTGGCTGAAAGGGAATGTAGCCATCAATAGTTTTATTTTCCAAAAAGCTCAGGAATTTTTCTTTTTTGTTCATTTCGGTTTGACAAATTAATTTAGGTTATTATTGCTTTTTGTGGATATTTATTTCTGTCTTGTAATGTACTCCGGATGACAGAGCTTTTTGAGTTTGCAAACTTGAGCTGAGTTGATCCGCATTAGCCGAAGCCAGATTGAGCCAACCGGGCTTCAGGTAGTACTTTGTTATAAATCCTTTAGCATCCATATGTTACAAGTTGAATGTTTGGAGTTTCCCAAAGGTTGACTAAGTTTCAGGAAACCTTGTTTTTCATAAATGCTTACAGCTTTTGAAAATTGTGACAGGCTCTCCAGGTACAATTTTTTATATCCAAATTCTTTTGCTGAAAGGATACAATGCTCCATTAACTCCTTCCCAATTCCTTTTCCGCGGGCATTCTGATTCAGATAGAATTTTACTAATTCAGCATAGTTTCCCGGTAACCCTTCTGTCGGATAAATTCCGCAACATCCTAAAATCGTACTATCATCTTCTGCTACCCAAAGTACCGCTTTGGAGGTTTGAAACAAATCAAACAGATTATTTGTGGTCGGGTCAGAAAATACTGTTCCAATACGGGGAGCATCGTGTTCTTCAAAAACATCCCTGATTACTTTCGCCAAAGCCAGATTATCTTCTTTCCTGATTTGTCTGATAATTGTATTTTGATTCATTTTCAGCACTTTATAAAAATTATATGATGAGTATCTGGAATCATACACCCAAAGTTATTGATTTTCTTCGTTAACCCCGGCCCCAAGGGGAGCGAAGAAAATCAATTTACTCCCCCCTCGCCTTCGCGTAGCCGCTTCGGCAGAGCAAGGTTGGGGATGGGGTAAATAAATTGATTTTCAAGCGATTTATAATGTTTTATTTATGATTACTGATAGTCATAAATAATTTTAATTTTTTTTTGGATCTGATTGACATACACTTTAAATATTAATTGTCCCGGTCAGTCAGATTAATTTTTATTCAATATATCATCAAGGGAGAGCCCATCGGCAAAATTGGTAAGTTTTTGAACTTCGGCTTCAATAAGATCCTGCCGGTTCATATTTTTATAAATAGTTATCCGGTACTGATAAAGTTCTTTTTTGAAAGGGTTTCTTTTAATTAATTCATTAATAAAGTCAAGCGCTTCATTATATCTTTGAGAACTCACTAATACAATACACTTTATTGCCACCAATTCATCACTCTGGGGTAATGATGCACCATCATTTTCCAGATTCATGTTAGTTATAGTTACCGGTTCAATAAAAAATCTGTAAGAAACCGGACTCGTTACTGAAATTTTTAGAGCAGAACCGGAAATGACAAATGCAATCTGAATGAAAAAAGTCTGATTATGGCTAACCGTATCACATTTTAACCAGAATCTGGATGTTGATTTCAAAAGCCTGATTACTTCAGCATCAATGAATTCATCAATAGGATTAATGATTTTAATATTCTCAATCTTACCTGCCGGAGTAATTGAAATGCCTGATATAGATAATCCGATTGATCCTATCACTTGTGAAACTTTTGGGAAAATGACACCTTGTGTAATGAAATCCACCAATCCCTTTTCTCCCTTTTCAAATCTGTATTCTATTGGCTTAACCTGTGTCTGCGCCAATGTATTGTATGACAGAATGAAACAAATAATTATAGAAAGGAGGGATGATTTCATTGGATTAGAGAGATTTATAGCTCATTGAATGACAAATTAAAAATGGTTTTCAATTTCTTGTTTTTTTTAAGTATGATTTACGATAGTCTATAATATAATTCACTAAATTAAGAACCTTATTCCCAAAGACAATCGGCATAAATCGAATACGTAAAAATATAAAGAAAATTAAAATGAAAGTGAATAAAACTATCGAACGGATTAGTGGTCTTCTGATCCGGATATCAAATCGAACAAGATCCGGTAATTTCTTCCTGCTCTTCAATGAGCCATGGCAAAAGATAATTGTTCTGATAGCAGGAATCAATTTTTTGATTCTGCCACATTTTTCTATGGCACAATCACCGGTAACAATCCGGGAGGTTGACGAAGTCATTCCTACATATCCTGCCGGTCCGCCGGATCCGAATCCAATGTTCTTTTTCGGTAAAGAATCCCAGGGGGCCGAAGGCCGAATCTATCCTTATCCCCTTTATGATAATCTCACAAACGTTAAGACAAATAAAACCTATCATATTGTTTATCTGGAGAATGAATATGTAAAGATTAGCATATTGCCTGAGATCGGAGGTCGTCTGTTTTCAGCTCTGGATAAAACCAATAACTATGATTTTATTTATAAACATTCAGTTATCAAACCGGCTCTTATAGGATTGATTGGTGCATGGATCTCCGGTGGTATAGAATGGAACATCCCTCATCACCATCGTGCCACCACATTTATTCCGGTACAATGGAGCCGGGAGGATAACCCTGACGGCAGTAAGACTATCTGGGTGGGAGAACTCGAAGTCCGTCAACGTATGCGCTGGGCAGTTGGGTATACACTATATCCCGGCAGCTCAGTCCTTGAATGTAAGATGCGCATTATCAATGACACTCCGGTCGAAAACACAATGCTCTGTTTTGCAAATGTAGCAGTTGCACCGAATGATAACTACCAGGTCATCTTTCCTCCGAGTACCCAATATTCAACAGGTCATAGTAAACGAAGTTTTCAGCCCTGGCCTGTTACGGACAATGGGATTGATGTAAGCTGGTATAAAAACAATAAAAATGCAGCTTCCTGGTTCGCTGTGAATTATACGGAAGATTTTGTCGCCGGTTTTGATCATGGTCTGAATGCAGGTGTGCTGAGTGTCGCTGATCACAATATAGTTCCTGGCAAGAAATTCTGGACCTGGGGTGTCGGATCGATGTGGGATAAAATTCTGGCCGATGATGCAAGACCATACCTTGAAATAATGGTAGGCGCTTATTCTGATAATCAGCCCGATTATTCCTGGTTGCAACCCTTTGAAGAGAGGTCATTTGAAATGAACTGGTATCCATTCAGGGGCATCGATGGTGTTAAGAATGCCAATCTCAATGCCGCCGTTAATCTTGATATAAAAGATGGAAATGCAATATTCGGATTCTATACAACAAAAGCGTATACTAATGCCAGTGTCTGTCTCAGGGCGGGCAGCAAAGTTCTTTTTGAAGAAAAGATTTCAATCAATCCGGCCAAACCTTATGCAAAACAGGTAGCCATACCATCCGGTTTGGACGAGCACATAATCCGTGCATCTCTGGCTGCAGGTGACCGCGAACTTGTTGCTTATTCACCGGTTCGTACTGTACCACTGCCCAGGCCAATTGGTACCACGACTCCGGGCCAACCTGCAGATTATAAAAATGATGAAGAACTTTTCCTGGCCGGCCAGCGAATAGATCAGTTTCATAATCCTTCTCTGGATGCTGATCCTTACTGGCTGGAAACTCTGCGTCGTGATTCCGGGAACGTAGCTGCAAATACCGGGATGGGCCTGTTAAGTTTGAAGAAAGCCGAATTTCATAATGCAGAAAAGTATTTTAATAAAGCCATTGAACGGCTCACGTTTCAGTTCACTGCACCTAAGAATGTAGAACCTTTTTATTATCTGGGTGTGGCTCTTAAGGCTCAGGGACGCTTTGACGAAGCATTTACCTCTTTCTACAAAGCTACCTGGAAACAGGAATGGAAATCTCCCGGATATTTTTCAGTAGCTGAAATTGCTGTGATGCATAATGATTTCCCATCTGCTCTGAACTTTGTTAACCGTTCGCTCGATGCTAACTCATTTAACGTCAGGGCTTATGTTCTCAAAGCCGCTATCCTGCGTCATCTTAATCGTACTGAGGAAGCAACCAGGCTGGTAACCTTTGCAAGAGAAAAGTGTGATCCACTTGATGTAGGACTTATGGCTGAACAATGGCTTGCTACGAAGGATGCAAATATTGCACAAACACTTTTCACCACAATGAAAACTCATCCGGCTACAGCTCAGGAAACTGCAGCAGAATATTTTAATTGCGGACTTTGGGGGGATGGTTTAACGGTATTAAAGGATTGTATATCAGCTACTTCTGACAAAGCAATTATTTCTCCGATCGTCTATTATTATCTGGGATATTTCTCTGAAAAACTTGGAGATCTTCCGAAAGCTGGAGATTACAGAAAACAGGCAACCCTTCAATCTCCTGAATATGTTTTCCCATTCCAGT
>PMEC01000008.1 GCA_003155705.1 Bacteroidales bacterium | reverse complement strand
GGGGCTGGGGTAAATAAATTGATTTTCAAGCGATATTGAATTTATTGTTCATGATTCCCGACAATCATATTTAATAATTTAATTTTCACGATTCAAACATGATTTTATTATTAAATTTGTTTGTAAGTTGAACGAATAATAAAACGAGGTTAGCGGCAACCTGACACTCATCCGATGAAAACACCTCTTGAAAAAATACCTTCACTTCGATCTCTTAATCAGCAACTTACTAACCCGAAATTTAAAACTGCAAAAGAGATTGCAGGTTGGATTGGGGCTCTTCAAGCTCAGGATTATAGCATGTCAAAATGGGCTTTGGGAATTCGGCTTAAGAATTCAACAGAAGTGGCAATTAATAAGGAAATCAATTCAGGAAGCATTATCAGAACCCACTTGTTGAGACCTACATGGCATTTTGTCTCATCAAATGATATTTATTGGATTTTAGAACTTACTGCACCACGAATTAAAGCGGCCGTAAAATTCAGAGATAAGCAATTAGGATTAACTGATCCTGTTTTCGATAAATGCAATCGTATCTTAGAAAAATCCCTTAGAGACTATAATCATAAAACTCGGGAAGAATTGATAACGGAGTTAAAGAAAAATAAAATTGATATTGAAGAAAATAGAGCATCACATATTTTTCTGCGAGCTGAAATGGAGGGTATTATTTGCAGTGGGAAACAAAAGAATGAGAAACCAACATATGCAGTTCTGGAAGAATGGGTTCCGGAACACAAAAAGACCAATAGGGACGAGGCTTTGAGAGAACTTGCCAAACGCTATTTTACCAGTCACGGACCTGCCTCAATACATGATTTTCATTGGTGGTCAGGACTATCAATGAGCGATGTGAAACTTTCATTGGACTACAATAAGGATAACCTGATAACTGAAATAATACAAAATAAAACTTACTGGATGGCAAATGACTATATAAAACCAAAACCTGACTTCAACGAGATCAATCTTCTACCCGCCTACGATGAATTTCTAATTAGTTATCGGGATAGAACAGCAACTTTATCACTAATTGAAAATAAAAAAGTCATTTCGAATAATGGCTTATTCTATCCAACAATATTACAAAATGGACATGTTATTGGTACCTGGAAACGTAATGTAAAAAATGACACTGTCTTTGTGACAATTAACCTGTTCAAACCTGATAATCTTTACCCCGATGACATGTTAACAAAATCCTTGACTAGATATTCTAATTTCATTAATAAGAAAATAGAGCTAATATAAAATTTGGCGTCATGCTGACACGATCTGACCAATGACAGATAATATAAATACTCATATGTACCAAAGAATCCGTAAACCAATTGTAATCTCGACTGCAATATTGTTTCATCTATTGTTGATATTTCATTTATTCTTTTCCCCGGTAATAATAATAGCTGCATCTTATAATTCGATCATTAATGCAAGTTTTTTTGCATTTGTGTTAATATTCTTATTGTCATTGTTCTTTGGTAGAGCTTACTGCTCCTGGTTCTGCCCCGGATGCGGAATCCAGGAAATCTTGTCACTGTTCATTAAAAAGAAATCAAAGAACTCAAAGGCATTGTACATAAAGTATTTCATATTTACTATCTGGATCGGAACCATTATCACTGGCTATATTCTCAATGGGATCAACAAGGTTGATTTATCTTATGGAATGTCGGATATTACCTTTGAGAGAAAAATTATTCTGACAATTGGTGCATTAATTTTAGTTGTTCCACTGACCGCAATATTTGGAAAATTTGCCTCTTGTAAATACATCTGCTGGGCCGTTCCATTTATGGTAATTGGAACAAAAATTCGTGATTATTTCCATCTTAAAGGACTACGACTGGAAAGTGATAATCTGAAATGCAACAATTGTAAAGTTTGTACAACAAAATGCCCTATGAACATTGACGTTATGGAAAATGTTAAAAATGGACAGATGGCCAATTCAGAATGCATATTATGTGGTAACTGCATAGAACACTGTAAACAGAATGTGATAAGGTTTTCAATGATAAAATAAAACATGAACGCTTAACATGACACGAGGTAAGTTTTTTTGTGAATTCAAAGCTTAATAGCCCTATAATTAGTTATCTTATCAAGCTTTTCAATATTTAAATATTATGGCAACAATTCTAAAATGTGAGGACAGAAATTTTCAAGAGGACCCCAACAAGATTGACAATTTCAGACTATNNGGACAATATTCTGCACCGTACCATTCTCACAGGTTTGCTGAAGAATTGTTTATGATAATCTCCGGATCTATGACCTTAAGAACACCTGATGGTCTGGATATTGTATCAAATGGTGATCTGGTGTTTTTTGAAATGGGTGATACAGGGGCACACCAGTTTTATAATCACACTTCAGAACCATGCACATATCTTGATATAAGATCCTTTATTGGATTTGATATCTGTGATTACCCGGACTCAGGAAAGATGCTGATAGCCCCATCATTTGAGATATTTATAAAAGAGGACCTGGCAACTTATTTCGACGGAGAAAAGGACGTTCAGGAAAAATGGGACAATCTAAGAAGTAAATAAAACAAACCGCTGACACGGTCATTCGGACCAATTTACTCAGCACCTTTTTGCCCGCCCGACCGTACGCCTGCCCGAACGCCCGCCTGACCATTCGGGCAGGGTCGTACGGGCGGGCAAAGTTACCCTGGCAGTATCTTATTTAATCGACTTCTCCCTCTCTCCGGTTCACCCATTCTCCCCTCCAATGGGCTATGCCGTCGCACCNNCCTCACGCCTGGGTAACAATTTGACTATCATCTGTATTAAACCAATATTTCAGCTAAAGGCTTTGACCTGTCAGATCTGACCTGTTCTGAATTATACTACACTTTCACTGTAATAAACAATGTCAGAGTCTGATTATGTCTGATTCTTATCAGCTCTTCTTCCTGTGACTGACGGGGCGAAAGCATATCTGACGGGAAGGTAGTAGGCAGAAGGCAGAAAGCAGAAGGC
>PMEC01000245.1:5693-6111 GCA_003155705.1 Bacteroidales bacterium | reverse complement strand
ATTCATACTGGTTATGAAGATTCAGGTTCTGAGGCTCATTTAAAAGATTATCAGCATCATCAGGAACAAGGGCTTTTTCGATTACATCAGCCAGAAGTCTAGCTTTACCGGCCATCATTTTGGAGAGCTTTGATGCCGATTTAATTGTTTGCCCGGTATAGGTACAGAAATCTTGTATGAGATTTGTGAACCTTTCAAAGTTTTCAGGAAGGGCAATTATTTTATTACCAT
This sequence comes from Bacteroidales bacterium, assembly GCA_003155705.1. Classification (GTDB taxonomy): domain Bacteria; phylum Bacteroidota; class Bacteroidia; order Bacteroidales; family VadinHA17; genus LD21. The sequence continues at coordinate 5,880 of PMEC01000245.1, read as the reverse complement.
TAATTTCCCCGATTGTAACATATGTTACAAATTCTCCGTCGCTAAACAATTGGTATTCAAGATAATCCGTTATAATAAGATTGGTCAGTGAAGTTTTGTATCGGTCGAATTGTTCTTTGTATTCTTTACTGTCGAGCGGCTTACCAATATCTTTGGCTTCGATATAACCAACCGGAATATTTCTTTT
>PMEC01000245.1:5534-5688 GCA_003155705.1 Bacteroidales bacterium | reverse complement strand
AATTAACTTTATCGATATATTCGGAAATGGTCATTTTCAGAATAGTTTTTGCAGTCAGATAAAATTAAACAAAACAGGCGACAGAGCAATAATACACGGCAACAAATAGCTGATGTTTCTTGAAATATTGCTGGTTTATGTTCAACTGCTAATT
>PMEC01000245.1:0-5497 GCA_003155705.1 Bacteroidales bacterium | reverse complement strand
ACCAGTTCATCATCCAATTTATATGTCTCAGGGATTGTCGAAACTTTAAAACCTTCAGGTATTTTTATAGTGCATTTGTATTTTTCAGTATTTGAATATGTAAAATCAAGAGGATATGTTCTTGTTGTCTGAGTAAATTTGTTTGTTTTTGGAAAAAAATTCAAGAATGGAGAAACGATGATCTTATTGCCTGATTTTTCAACATTTGTCTCCCCGTCACACATAATAATATATGGCCGTTCTGCATTCTCATAATTCATGGTTTTTATTCCGGTCACCATAGAAATACCCATTTCGTTAAAATGATATTTTATATCGACAGTATCATTTAAGTATGATTTTTTATATGAAAAAGAATCAAAATCCAATGCCTGTATTGTCAGATTAGTCTTTGCTTTTAAAGTTTCAGGGTCAATGATCATTGTGACAGTCTTATCATCAATAGAATTATAACCTAAATTGAGATTCACCCAGCCTTCTTTATCATCACTTACTATAAGACCCCTCTCATTTATGCATTTTGGAGGGATCCTGTTATATGAAATAAATAACTCCGTTCCGTCGGTAAGAAAAGCATGGTTGTCAATATTAACCAGAGCCACCACATAATTAAAAAACTGAATAAATGGGTAATCGAGCTTGATTTTACCGTGATCACGAGTGCTGAGTATTACAGGGTTTGCATCTATGCCGGCTGATTTAAGAAGTGCAACGAGAAAAAGGTTAATGTCTGCGGAGTTTCCCTTTTTTTGATTCAGAAAGTCCTTCGCACTCATTGATGCAATAACCGATGAAGCTCCATTCCATCTGAATCCGGATTTTACATAGTTTATTATCATCTGACATTTTTCAATCTTGCTTTTATTATTAAGGCTTATCTCAGTCTCAATAATTTTTTTTGCCAATTTCTCACTGTTTTTCAGATATGTACCAAAGTCTTCATTTCTCAACAGATCCTTTACCATTTTGGGCCAGGTTGTCATCACGTCTGTGACATTTCCCTGAGCGGAGTTGAATTTTGCAAGCTGAAAATCCATCTTCATAATGAAGTCGGAAGCTGAAGTGATATATGATTCATCCTTAAATGCCGGAACATCTTTCATTACATATGTATTTATCAAGTCCTGAAATTCAACCCCGGTCCCGAAGTTTTGTCCATGAAGCGATCCGACAGGACCGAAAGTCCGTTTCAGGTCATCCTTGGTGGAATTCTGATAATCAAATTTGCTGATGCCCTGAACAATAATCGCATATTCATAAAAAGGGATCAATCTTACAGTATATTGGCTAAGGATGGTTGGAATCCGGCTTTGAAACTCCCAGCTCCGGAGATTAAAAATAAAAGGCGTTTCCAGGACATAACGGAATTCAATAATAGTGCCTGTTCTGACATCAGGGAAAACAAATTTTTTTATACTCCATCTGTTATTTATTTTTTCAATATGAATTGAGTTCTGGTCCAAAACAGTTTTAGTCAGTTTCCCATTATCATTACTATAGCTATAAGCCTCAATTGACTCAACACTCTCAGTTTTACCTGATCCATCAGCATAAAAAGGTATCGATACTTCTGCATATTTTATCCCGTATGGAGAAAGAATTTTGATTCGTTTTGTTCTTGTGAAGAGTATATCATATCCATCTCTGGTATCAATGAATTTGGATTCCCCGATATCAAAAAGTATGACAGCTTCAGCAGCTGAATCGTTAGAATATCTGGACATATTTATTTCATCCTGCCCGATAACCCTGAATTCTTTTGAATACTCCTGGGCAGTCAGATAATGATTTGAAAAACATATTATCCAGAACAGAATTAATAACTTTTTCATTCTTAGCGATTTAGTATTATCCCTCATTAAATAGTAGTTTGCTATTGAACTCCAGGTATTGATATACATANNTAAAAAAATATGACAATCAGGTTTCAATTAAAAATGTGAATAGGAATAATGATAAAATTTTAAATCATTAACTTCGTTTTTTTCCAATTAATTATCAGAAACTGAAACTATAATTCTAAGTACCATGAGAACAAACAGAATCTTTTTAGTAATCCTGATCTGCCTTATCTCTTTTTCATGCAAGCAGCAAATTCAAACTGTACAAAAACAAAAAGAGATACCACACCTTAAAAAAATGGGAAATGCCACTCAGTTGATTGTTGATGGAAAACCATTCCTTGTTCTTGGTGGTGAACTGCAAAATTCCAGTTCATCAAGCCGGGAGTACATGAAAAAATTCTGGCCTCAGCTTGAAACATCCGGGTTAAATACAATTCTTGCTGCAGTAGAATGGTCATTAATTGAACCGGTTGAAGGAAAGTTTGATTTTACTGTTGTTGACAATCTTATTGAAGATGCACGTACTTATCACCTTAGGCTTGTATTGCTCTGGTTCGGGTCATGGAAAAACGGACAGACTCATTATGCTCCGGAATGGGTTAAAAAAGATTATACCCGTTTCCCAAGGGTAAAAGCCGAAAGCGGGAAGAGCCTTGAAATACTGTCCCCATTGGGAAAAGAGACGCTTAACGCTGATTCAAAAGCATTTGCAGCAATGATGAAACATGTCAGGGAGATCGACTCCTCTGAAAGAACGGTTCTGATGATACAGGTGGAGAATGAAGTGGGTGTCCTGGGATCGCCACGCGATCACGGAGATATTGCCAATGCGGCTTTCAATGCACCTGTCCCGCAGGAATTAATGAATTATCTTGTGAAGAACAAAGAGAATCTTCTTCCGGAATTGACAGACATCTGGAAAACCACAAATTTTAAAACATCCGGTACATGGGAGGAGGTCTTTGGTAAAGGAGTTAAGACGGATGAGCTGTTTATGGTATGGAATTATGCACGCTATTTGGACGTTTGCGCAGCCACGGCAAAAGCTGAATATTCTATTCCAATGTTCGTTAATGCATGGCTGGTTCAGCCCGAGGATAAACGTCCCGGAGATTATCCTTCCGGAGGTCCACAGGCTCATGTTCTTGATCTTTGGAGAGCAGGGGCCCCAAACATAGATCTTCTCTGCCCTGATATTCATCTGCCGGACTGCGTCGGAATCAGTACACAATATACCAGAAATAATAACACTTTGTTTGTTCCCGAATCGGGCGCAGGGGAACAGGGCGCCGGCAACGCTTTTTATGTGATCGGTAAACCCAAATCCATCGGATATTCTCCTTTCGGAATTGAAAGAACCATTGCAAATAATGTGAATGATCCGCTGACCAGGGCATATAAGGTTCTGGAAACCATGGCACCTGTCATATTAGATGCACAGGCCAAAGGAACAATTACATCTGTATTGCTCAAACAGGAAAAGAATCCTTCAGAAGAGATAATCCTGGGTGATTATAAGATCCTTGTCGGGTTGGTCAGAAACCGTAGATCACCATCAGTCCCTGAACAGGGTTATGGAATCATAATTAACTCATCTCCTGATGAATACATTATCTATGGAAATAATATTCAGGTCTCCTTTTCTCCAAATACGCCCGGGCCTGCCATTGCGGCTATTTCAAGGGTTGATGAAGGCAGGTATGAGAACGGGATGTGGATTGCTGGCCGACGTCTTAACGGAGATGACATAATGCTCGACTATGATCTTGCAAAAATGGCACTGCAGAACAAAACCGGGACAGGACTAAGATTCTCCGGAGAAGGAAGAAGTATCCAACTGGTAAAACTTTACAGGTACGAATAAATTGGATATAATTATTTAAATACCTTTGAGGAATGGATAAGAATTAATGTTAAATAAACCGCATACTGGACAATATAGAAATAAATTCCAGGTAACCAAAATACAGTTTGTTGATCTATGCTAAAACGGTTTCTTTCAGGTAAGGAAGCTCCATACTGGCTGTTAACTTTCAGCATTGTTATTTTATTGACACTGACCAGGCTCATCCAGGACGGAATGTTTCTGGATAGCATGCTTTATACATGTGTATCACATAATCTCAGCAAGGGAATAGGAACATTCTGGTTCCCTGTTTTCAGCCCAACCTACCATAATTCTGGTTCGCCATTCTTTTTAGAACATCCGCCGCTTGTTTTTGGTATTGAATCTCTTTTCTACAAAATTTTGGGTGACAGCATGTACGTGGAGAGATTCTATATATTTCTGACAATTTGTATCTCTGCGTTTTTAATACATCGTTTATGGAAAATTATATTTATAAATGATGATGAATTAAAAAGGATGAGCTGGCTTCCGATATTGTTTTGGATCACAATCCCATCATGCTCATGGTCCTATTCATATAATATGATGGAAAACACAATGGGCTTATTTTGTTTATCTGCCGTATTATCTTCTTTTAAAGCAGCAGAATCCAATAAAAACAGACCCGGGTTATTATTACTTTCAGGTTTTTTCGTGTTCCTGGCAACTTTTAGTAAAGGGGTTCCCGGATTATTTCCTTTATCGGTACCTTTTTTATATTGGCTTACAATAAGAAAGAAAACATTTTTAAATACCCTCATTTCGTCTATAGTCATTCTTATTGTTCCGGTGGTAATATATCTTATCCTGTTCAATCTGGCTCAGAGCAAAGAAAGTCTGACATTCTATATCACACACCGGCTTCTGGTAAGAATACAAGATAATCCGACTGTTAGCAGCAGATTCAATATTCTATTTCGATTAGTCTCAGAACTTATTCCGCAGATGACTCTGGTTGGCTTTGTTATATTAATTACCAAAATAAAAAAATATAATCTGCACTTATTCAGAAATTTAAATTATTCAGTCTTTTTTATTGTAACAGGATTGTCTGCCTCCGCTCCCTTAGTTCTTACACTGGTTCAGCGCGGTTTTTATCTTGTCCCCTCTTTTCCTTATTTCGCAATTGGATTCTCAATAATTATATCCCCGGTAATATTTTTTGCAAGAGAAAATCTCAACAATAACCCAAAAAAGCGTAAAGTACTTCTTGGTCTGAGTATTGTTGTGTTTTTACTTGCTTTAGTATTTTTAGCCTCACAAAAAGGAAAAGCCGAAAGAGATAAAGATATGCTTCATGATGTATATGCTATCGGGAAAGAAGTACCTGAGAATTCTTCAATCACGATTACACCGGATCTCGTCTCTGTTGTAGAGTGTTATTTTATCCGATATTTCAATATAAGCCTTTGGGTTAATGATCCAAAAGAATACTATCTCACAATGAAAACATCCGGTTTTCACAATGAGGCGTATGAGAAACTTAAGATAGATACAAAACTCTATGATTTATATAGGCGGAAATGAATCAAATTAAAAGCCCTATTCTTTCAAATAATTTGGGAGATGTCCTTTCTTCCAGTTTTCAGCGTTGTAGCGCAATGGTCATTTATTTTTAACTTGGAGTATTTTAAGTTGTTTATCATCTTGCTTATCTCATGAACTCACCCCCTTTTTCCCTCTCTCTGCTTTATACAAAAATATATAAGAGCCTTGAGATAGGCTCACCCCTCTTTGCAGAGCACTACTCTTTATACACATTTAT
>PMEC01000098.1 GCA_003155705.1 Bacteroidales bacterium | reverse complement strand
GGATACGAGGTAGCCTGACGACGCGGGTTTGTTCTTTGATTTCAGGTATTTTCTCCTTCCAGACTGGTCCGCTTGGATAAGGTGTGACTGTCACATGATAACGTTCACCGGAATAAAACTGATCTTCTTCAACCCTATATAGGTTCTTCGCGTTCAGATTGAATTTTTCATAACTGAATTCATCCTGAACCCATAAAAGTATAAGCAACGAAGCAGCAAGACCAATAGCCAATCCAGTCACATTGATGAAGGTGAAAGCTGTATGCTTCAGAATATTCCTGAAAGCAATGCGGAAGAAGTTCCTGATCATGTCGTACAAGTTAGGTATGGAATAAAGACGAAATTAAACTAAAAATGTTGCAAGTTATTAAAGTTTGATCCCTGGGTTTTCTATATTGGTTACCTGCAAAATTACAAACAATAGCCAAATATCACGAGCATACTCTTGATCCGATGAATCAAATTCTTTCATCTCCACAATTGATTTTATTTCGTTATTCCCGAGAACTGGCTTGTTAGGTATGAAATTCTTGATTTGATACTCTATCTCTGAAAACGGGAATTCATAATCTCTCGGAATAACCTTTTTGACCTTGGTATAATAATTAAGTATTCGCTTTAAATCATTAATATTTGAGGCAATTGTGGCAGGGGAATTTCCTTTACTTTGTTTCCATCTTTCAAACTTCATTAAATAGTCAGAGGTAACGTCATAAAATGTAGCATCTTTCATAAAAGTTTCAAAGATATTCATAGATGATCAATACCTTCCCTTAGATGAGTGTTTAATATTGTCATTTGTTGTATAGTAATCTTTGAATAATTCTCTAAGGAGAAGAGTTTTTGGAATGTCTATTTCATCAGCGTAAAATAGTTCTCTAAATCTGGTTTTATTGAATGGTTTTATCTTATTGAAATCCCTTTCACTTTTGGTACGAAATTTTTCACGTTTTTCCCTGAAGGTTATACTTTTCTCATCCCCTGCCCTCTTTATAAAGACATGATCATACTGCTGCTCAGTAAGCTTGGCAATATTTAAATAGATCATGAAAACTCCCAGGACCCATCTTGGCATTATCTCTGTTTGTATCTATTTTTTTTTGAATTCAACGGTTGATTGTACTCAATTAAGCTGAAAATTAGCTAATTATTTTCAGATGAGCAATATAGACTGATCATCTAATGTATTTAGAAAAAACTCATTGGTAATAGCTAAAATGCAATACTGATTTTAAACCTCCTGTAACCTGGTACTAAGCAAGAATTTTTCGCTTTGGATTGTCGCCAAACTTTAAAATTGTTATATTTAAGGTGTAACAAATAGAACCTCCAAATGATAAGCGAACAAGAATGTACTAAGATATTAAATGCAGGAGAGAAAAAATATACTCACGATTAAATACTACTAATTCGGGAATTCTTAACCACATTAGCAACTATTGAAGTTGAGAGTTATAAACGGAAGGAACTGTCATCAGAACCTGGCACCAACCTGACACCAACAAAAAACCAACCATCAGAATAGAACTCTAATTGGTTAGTACTGAATTGCAGGCACAAAATAACTATTTCATTGTTAATAGAACTTCTTCGAGTTTAATNNATGATTCATTTTCTTAATAATTTCAATTTGAAAATTGGATTAAATAAACTAGATTTCAACGACTAATAAATGACCGGGATTTACCTGCGAATATTAAAGTGAATAAGATAATTATCATTTGTAAATTTGTTCAATCACATTTCTGGATATTGCTCTTAATTTGGAAAACATAAGGAATATAATTATATAAAGACAAAGCTATGAAAACCAAGTATTTTTTAATTCTGACAGTTTTTTCAGTTTGTGTAATGCTTTCTTCTTCAAAGACTTACTCAAGGGAAGTTAAATCTATTAACGAAAAATGGAATTTTTCAAATGGGATGCAGACTCCGAGAGGACTAGGTTGGGGTGGCTCCCGGAATGGGTCCGTGATTGTGAACCTGCCGCATACGTGGAACAGTGCCGATTTTATGTCAGACGGGGGTTATCGCAGAGGATATGGTACGTATAGTAAAAATCTTGAAATACCTGCGGGTTATAAAGGCAAGCGATTATTTCTAAGGTTTGATGGAGCAGGAAGTATTGCTAATGTATTTATCAATTCAAACCTTCTTGGTGAGCACAAGGGCGCATATACTGCTTTCACCTATGAGATAACAGACTATGTTAACTACGGCGGAAGTAACAGTGTTAGTGTAATCTGCGATAATTCCCAGAGATTTGATCTGGCTCCCCAGGGAGGTGACTTTAATATTTATGGCGGCCTGTACCGTGATGCATGGCTGATCATTACAGATGATGATGCCTGCATCTCCCCGCTATACTTCGGTTCATCCGGAGTATTTGTAAGTCAGCTGCTCGCTTCAGAAAAAAGAGTTGAATTAAGGGCAGAAATATTCCTGTCAACCAAATCAGACTACAAAGATTGTGAATTAGTATTTTCAATCCTGGGAAAGGATAATAATGTTGTATTTACTCAGACTATTCCCTATATTAATAATAATAAGGTCGTTTGCAATGTCAGTATAGACAACCCTCATTTATGGCAAGGTGTAAAAGACCCTTACCTTTATAAAACGGAAACCTTATTGAAGAGAAAAGGGAAAGAGATTGACCGTATAGAAGAAAATTTCGGTATACGTTATTACTACATTGACTCGAATAAAGGATTCTTCCTTAACGGGGAACATCTAAAACTGAGAGGAGTCTGCCGTCACCAGGATTGGGACAGTTTAGCATCAGCCCTGACCGAAAAAAACCACCTGGCTGATTTTGCTTTCTTCAAAGAAATGGGAGTAAATGCCTTGCGACTGGCTCATTATCCTCAGGCTAAGTTTATGTTTCAGGAAGCAGACCGAAGCGGATTTATTGTATGGGAAGAAATCCCATTTGTAGGTGGCTATATTAATTCAAAAGATTTTGATGACAATCTGAAACTTCAGCTAAGAGAACTGATATTACAGAACTATAACCATCCCTCAATTTGCTTTTGGGGATTATTTAATGAGATCACGGGCGACTTTGATTCAATCGTGGCTCAACTGAATGAACTGGCACATAAACTTGATCCATACAGGATGACTGTTGCAGCAACTTACCAGGAAGGGAGCTTCAACTTCATTACTGATGTCATTGCTATGAACAAATACTTTGGCTGGTATTATAACAAAGTGGAAGATTTCGCTACTTATTTTGACAATTGGCATAAGCAGAATCCAAAAGCAAAAATTGGTCTGAGTGAATATGGCGGGGGCGCTAACATTAATCAACATGTAGATCAATTTATACCTGAAGATGATCCGAGACCTTCTTCCAGGGGACCATGGCATCCGGAAGAGAAACAGACTGCTATTCATATAAGTACTTTAAAAATGATCACTGAAAGAGATTATATGTGGGGATCTTTTGTCTGGAACATGTTCGATTTCGGATCAAACTTTCAAAATGCAGGTGGCTTACCTCACCTGAATGATAAAGGCTTGATAACCTATGATCGCAAATGCAGAAAAGATGCTTTCTATTTATATAAAGCGAACTGGAATAAAAATGAAAAAACTACTCATATTTGCTCCAAAAACTATACCGACCGAAAAGATAATACAACTGATATTGTGGTATTTACAACAGCTCCTTCCGCTAAACTTATAATTAATGGAAAGCAAGTCGGTAAAATGGAAACAGATAAATTCGCAACTGTGATCTGGAGAAATATTAAGCTAAGTCCAGGGAAAAATCATATTGAAATCATCACTTCTGATGGTAATGACTTTGCAGACTGGACAGTCAAAAATTAATGATTATCCCAACGCTTCTTCCAAAAATCAGAATTCTAAGACTAAAAAGAATCATTTTTTCTATTTGTTAATACTTTCAAGCAATGAAAAAAATCAAAATTTTACTTATTTGTGCGATTTTATCAGTTCCTTTATGCCTGGCTCAGACAAAACAACAATCAATCATAGAGGATTTTAAGCCTTCAACACTGAATCAACCCGGACAAGAATTTCCGAAGGTCAATTCACAAGGTTATGCCAGATTCCNNGATAACAGCACCTGATGCAAAAAGTGTTGTTGTGACCCTCGGAGTTCCAGGTGTCAGAGGGGGAACATCCCTGACGAAAAGCGAAGATGGTTCATGGACAGGCACCACGGCCGGACCTCAGGAAGAGGGCTTCCATTATTACCACCTGACGATTGACGGCGGGATATTTAACGATCCAGGAACTCTGAATTTCTATGGTTCGACCCGTTGGGAAAGTGGTATCGAAATACCCGCTCATGATCAGGACTTTTATGCTCTGAATGATGTTCCTCATGGCAGGGTGCAACAGATCCTTTTCCCCTCAAAAAGCACAAAAATCTCACGCCGTGCATTTGTCTACACACCTCCCGATTACGATAAATCCAGATCTAAACGCTATCCGGTTTTATACCTTCAGCATGGATGGGGTGAGGATGAGACCGCATGGACTAACCAGGGACGAGCCAATCTTATTATGGATAACCTGATTGCCGAGGGTAAGATCAAACCATTCCTGATTGTAATGACCTATGGAATGACAAACGATGTTAAGATAGGGGGGCTGAGAAATTTTGATATAACTCCTTTCCAGACTCTTATGACAGATGAACTGATTCCATATGTTGATGCAAATTTCCGAACGATCCCCAATCAATCACATCGGGCTATGGCCGGTCTCTCTATGGGTGGAATGGAGACCAAAACGATAACGCTTGCAATGCCTAATCTCTTTTCTTACTATGGTCTCCTCAGCGGGGGAACTTACACCCCAGAAGACATTAAAGACAAATCAAAAGTCAAACTAATCTTCCTGAGCTGTGGCAGCTTTGAAAATGCAGGCAGTATCAGAAATACTGCTGTCAAATTAAAAGAGGCCGGGATAAACACAGTTTCCTATGTTTCAGAGAATACCCGTCACGAGTTCCAGACATGGCGCCGGAGCCTTTATGAACTTGCTCTGCTTCTGTTTAAAGATTAAATCAAAGGGGTCAATGACCGTGCACAAAATCCGGAAACCGGTTAATTCATTCAAGTATGAATCATCTTTAGCAGAAGAATTTTCTTCATATCTATTATCAGGTNNNGACCTCATGATTATGAATCATGCGCTCTAACCAACTGAGCTATCTCGCCATTATATGCTCTAACCTCCCGATAGCTATCGGGATGAGCTATCTCGCCATGCCTTTGTTTTGCGGGTGCAAATATAATTAGTATATTGCAATAAATCAATATGATTTTTTCTTTTCAATATTTTTTCTATATTGCAGCTTACTACCCGTTGAAGAACAAAATGGTTTGAAAATGAAAATGAAATTTGAACTCGAATATACTCTTAACAGTTCACCTAAAGTGTTGTTCTCAAGGCTTAGTACTCCTGATGGATTATGCGAGTGGTTCGCTGATGATGTAAATGTGGATGGAGACCTTTTTTCATTCCACTGGGATAACGTTTGTTCAAAAGCCAGATTATCCGCTCTAAAAGAAAATAAACTTGTCAGGTTTGAATGGGTCGACCACGATAATAAAGTATCCAACTATTTTGAGTTCAGAATTAATATTGAAGAGCTTACCGGTGATGTCGCCCTGATTATAACAGACTTTTCCGAACCCGAAGAAAAGAAAGATGCTGTCTCCTTATGGGATAGCCAGATCTCCGACCTTAAAAGAATACTTGGAATGTAAAAAGATGGCACAAAGGCGCAACGGCATAACGGCTTAACGGCTTAACGGTTCGAAGGTGCAATGGTCCTAAGCCAGTCATAAATCTAGTCCCGAGGAAAATAAATCTAAAATAATATGAGAATAAATTCACTTTCATTCGTTCTGCTTATTTCAGCATTGTTTTTTATTTCAGGCCACACTAATGCCCAGGATATATACGAAATTACAGTAGCAGGAGACGGTTCCGGCGATTATGCTACAATTCAGAAAGCCATTGATGCCTGCAAATCTTTTCCCGACAAGCGTATAATTATACATGTTAAAAATGGTGTTTATCATGAAAAGGTTGTCATACCTGCCTGTAACAATAAACTATCAATCATCGGAGAGAGTGTGGAAAAAACGATCATTTCTTTCGGAGACTATTTTGGAAAGATTAATCGTGGAAGGAACAGCACCTTTTATACCTATACCCTTTTAATTGAAGCTGACGATTTTTATGCTGAAAACCTGACAATTGAAAATAGTGCCGGACCCGTCGGACAGGCTGTCGCGTTGCATGTTAACGGTGACCGTTGTGCATTCCGAAAATGCCGAATTCTGGGAAATCAGGATACTCTGTACACTGACGGACTAAACAGCCGGCAATGTTTTAGAGATTGTTATATTGAGGGTACGACCGACTTTATCTTTGGGAGTGCCACTGTTCTTTTCGACAATTGTGAAATATTCAGCAAAGCCAATTCATTTATTACTGCAGCCAGTACACCTCAGAGGAAAAATTATGGTTATGTTTTCCTTAACTGCAAAATAACTGCTGCACAAGGTGTTGATAAGGTTTTTCTTGGCCGCCCCTGGCGCGATTTTGCTAAAGTTGTTTATATGAACTGTGAACTGGGTCCTCATATTCTCCCTGCCGGCTGGTCAAACTGGGCAGGAACCTCCCGTGATAAAACAGCATATTTTGCTGAATATGAGAACAGAGGTCCGGGAGCTGAGAATTCTCACAGAGTTGAATGGAGTCACCAACTCACAAAAGCAGAAGCTGCAAAATATACTACGGAAAAAATTTTATCTCCTTCACTACCATACGAAGCTGCTCCTGATCTCTGGACGACTGGAAAAGATTAATCAAAACAGACGAAACCTGTATTGATACAGGATTCCCGGGAAATATGAACTGTGAAATATGATTTTTCATAAAAATCCTTCATCTTTGTCTTCAAATAAAATCAGACTGTGAAAAAGTTAGATACTTTCGTTCTGAAATCATTTATCGGACCTCTTATCCTTACTTTTTTTATAGTGCTGATAATCCTTATTCTTCAGTTCCTTTGGATGTACGTTGATGATCTGGCAGGAAAAGGCCTTGAATTAAAGGTACTTGCAGAACTTCTTTTTCAGTTCTCCCTTACTTTTGTTCCAATGGCTTTTCCTCTTGCAATATTGCTTGCCTCGTTAATGACTTTTGGGAACATGGGTGAATTCAGCGAACTGTCAGCCCTGAAATCTTCGGGAATCCCTCTCCAAAGAATAATGAGACCCATTATTGTACTTGTAGCTTTTCTTTGCTTCGTATCATTTTNNTTCAATAATGATATTGATGGTTTCAGTATTAAAGTCTCAGCTAAGGATCCTTCAACGAACAGACTCGACAAACTAATTATTTACGACCATCGCGATAAGAAGGGTAATGTTTCCGTAACTATTGCAGATTCGGGTTATATGAAAGTTACGCCCGATGAATCAGGTATGATAATGACATTATATAATGGCTCCTCTTACTCCGAAGTTGAAGAGAAAACTCCTCCGACACCTGCAATGAGAAAATTTCCCTTCCGCAAAGATCGCTTTAAAGAACAATCGATTGTTATCTCATTAACCGGTTTCGATTTTGAACGGAGCAAGATGGATCTGTTTAAAGCAAGTTCTGTTTCTAAGAATTTATCAGAGCTAAAGTACTTTACAGACTCATTAAAAAAAATTAATGCCAGGATGGAAGATTCCTATTTCACAGATTTCAATACTACCAAGATTTATATGGAACGAAATTTCAATCCGCCCGGAGTTCCTAAACCCGATACAATGTCCGTTAAGCAGCCACCGATCTTTAACTCATGGGCAGTTTTCGACACCCTTACTCTTGCCACAAGAAAAGAGGCAGTCGCAAAAGCCATTTCAAATGTAAAATTCAGCACTAATTATCTGGGCCAGAAGCAGGATTATCTTCATAATTCTATAAGAACTTTACGTGGGTATCAGGTAGAATTGAATAAAAAACTTACACTTTCTTTTGCATGTATTGTGTTTTTCCTGATCGGCGCTCCGCTTGGTGCTATAATAAGAAAAGGCGGTCTTGGAACTCCTGCTGTAATCTCGATTCTGTTTTTCGTTGTATATTATGTTATTACTATCTCTGCGGAAAAGATGGTCAAGGAAGATGTCATAGGTACCTTTGCCGGAATGTGGGCCTCATCATATATCCTCCTTCCAATTGGTATTTTTCTTACATACAAGGCAACCACCGACTCTGCGATTCTCAATGTCGAAACTTATCTCAACTTTTTCAGAAGGATAAAGGACATTGCTCTCAGGATCGTCTTCAAAAAAAAATATGAGAATCCTTCTTCTGTGCAATAAATCACCCTGGCCTCCAAAAGACGGCGGCGCTGTTGCAACTTTGAATATCATTAAAAGTTTATCAACCCAAAATGTTTCTGTCAGCATACTGGCGATTAATACTTCAAAACATTTTGTCAAAGCTGATGAGATTCCAGAAGAATTATTCAAATCTATTGATTACCAGTTAATTAATATTAATACCAAAATATGCTATTCCGGACTTTTATTTAACCTTCTTTTCTCCCGCGAACCATACAATCATAAAAGATTCTGGTCACAGAAGTACAATTCAGAACTGAAGAGTGTACTAAGAAAAAACTTTGACATCATCCAGATTGAAGGTCTTTCGATGTATCAATACCTCAACACTATAAAACAAAATACATCAGTTCCTGTGGTTTTCAGATCCCATAATATTGAAAATCTTATCTGGTCACGTTTAGCAGGTGAAGAGAGAAACTATTTCAAAAGATTATATTTCAGAATTCTTGCAGGAAGAATTGAAAATCTTGAAAAAAAATTTATTAATGAATTTGATGGTATAATAGCCATCAACAATTCTGACATGGAGTGGTTTAAAGCAGGAGGCCTATCTATTCCTGCAACAATAACTTCGTTTGGTTACAAACCTGAAGAAATTCCAGAATATTCTGATGTTTCTTCAAATAAAGTATGCTTTATCGGGGCATTAGACTGGCTTCCAAATATATACGGATTGATTTGGTTTATTAAACAGGTATGGCCTTTGGTTCTCAAATCAAATCCAGCTGCAGAATTCTTTGTAGCAGGCAGGAATGCATCAGAAAAAACAATTTCAGAAATTAAAGGTCCTAATATTATTTTCTCCGGAGAAGTCGAATCATCATCTCAGTTTATAAAAGATAAGACTGTTATGGTTGTTCCTCTTTTTTCAGGAAGCGGGATCAGGATGAAGATAATTGAAGGTATGTGTTATGGTAAATGCATCGTAGCAACACCGGTTGCAGCAGAAGGGCTTGATTATGATAATAAAACAGATATTTTCATTGAATCTGATCCATCTGCTTTTGCATCCGGAATTGTTAAGTTGCTAAACAATCCTGGTCTTAGAAAGGAGATCGGCGAAAATGCTATTAAGAATGTCAGAAAAAATTATAATATCTTCGTATCATCAGAGAACCTGATGAATTTTTACAGAGAATTAACTTCATGATAATCAAAATCATCTTCTGGATCTCAGCATTACTTATAATGCAGACCTACATATTTTATCCTCTGCTGCTGCTTATACTTGATAAAATTTTCAAAAGACCTGTTAACTTAACGGTTCAAAGCTATACTCCTGAAATATCGGTTCTTATGGCAGTTTATAATGAAGAAGCAATTATCAGAAAGAAGATCGAATCGCTGTTTTCTTCTGAATATCCGGGTGAAAAGATGGAAGTTCTGGTAGGATCAGACTCATCAGATGATTCAACAGCTAATATTCTGGCTGAACTTAAAAATACCTATCCCGGACTTAAGCCAGTTCATTTCACAAAACGAATCGGTAAAGCGGCTATAATAAACAACTTATCGGAAGTTGCAAAAGGGGATATTCTGGTACTGACTGATGCTAATGTATTTCCTGAAAAGAATACGATCCTGAGACTTGTACAGAATTTTTCTGATTCATCTGTCGGTTTGGCTGACACGAGACTCATTAACACCGGGATAAAAAAAGACGGGATCTCCTTTCCTGAGATGGCCTACCTCAGCATGGAAATGAAACTTAAAAATATCGAAGGAAGGCTTTGGGGAACAATGATGGGACCCTTCGGAGGATTTTATGCAGTCAGAAAAGCATCTTACGAACCTCTTTCAAAAAATATCCTGGCCGATGACTTCAGAATCTGTATGAATGTTATCCGAAAGCATGAAAAAGCAATTAGTGATACAGAAGCGATTGTATATGAAGATGTTTCGAATAACCTTTATGAAGAGTTTATCAGAAAAGTAAGAATTTCTGCCGGTAATTTTCAAAATCTGAAACATTTTAAATTCCTGCTAATCAAACCATTCAATACATGGTCATTCTGTTTTATTTCTCATAAGGTCCTTCGGTGGATAACTCCATTTCTATGGCTGATTATGGTTTTAACAAATATCCTTCTTATAAAAAGTTCATTTTTTTTCTATCTGCTGATCATCCTGCAGCTAATTTTTCTACTTTTGCCAGCGTTTGATTT
>PMEC01000083.1 GCA_003155705.1 Bacteroidales bacterium | reverse complement strand
TGGATGCTTATACATTGAAAAAGAAAAAGAATTCCGGTGAATATCATTTGTTTAAAGGCAGGATGACAGAGGAGGGTTGCACCTCGCAGCAATTATCTGTTTGCGGAAAGATGGATAAGTCCGAAAGCATTGAAAATATTTTTGCATGCGAGGAGGAGGAAACAGCAAGAAAAAAATGCGCGAAAATTGGCAGAAAAGTTTGCAGTATGTGCATCAGTCATTTGTACACAAGTTATTTAATTACTGATCAACATAACAGTAATAGTTGACAATAATTATTAATAGGAGTGAGGTTGAGACGACACTCTAAAGGAGGAACAGAAGAGGTGAATTCAAAAGAATGAAGCCGATAATAATTTAATTTAACGATAAACTCACAATCTTCACCGGACCTAACAGCCCTGAAGGTAACAGAGGTGAGTCAGCCTGGTAGAATGATTGTGTCGTGTATGTTAACTTCTTAGCACCAGGTTGCTCGTCGCCGATCAGACGGTTTACCCAAAGATTGGTAACCTTCACCTCGAGTTTGTTTTCACCCTCTTTGAGCACCTTAGTTACATTCACCCGAAAAGGAGTCTTCCAGACAATACCCAGTGACTTTCCGTTAAGCACAACTGCAGCAAGATTCTTGACAGCTCCAAGATCAAGCCATAATTCCTGACCTGATTTAAACCATTCAGCAGGTGCCTGAACTGTTTTGGAATAGGTCCCGGTTCCTGAGAAGTATTTAACTCCGGGATTAGTATTTTCGTTCCAGGCAGTAAGTTCTTTAAGCGCAATCTGTGCAGGTGCTCCCCGGTTGGGTTGGAAACTGATCTCCCAGCTCCCTTCGATGGTGACAACCTCTTTTTCAACCGGAATTGGTATTACACGCGAAGATGTTTTAGCTTTTTCGCGGAAAACTATGAAAACAGCATCATCAGGTTCAAGATTCAATGGTATGGTAGTTCTTCCACCAGCGATAATATAGGAAGCCTGTTTAATCTCACCTGTCACCGGATCCCAGATCTCAGGCGCTTTTCCATCTACACGAAATGTAGTTACCACATTCTCAGCACGGTTGTGACGATTATTTATCCAATATAATTCACCATCAGCCAGTTTGCGGTGAACATATAAAAGTTCTGTGCTGCTCTGGGGCTTGGAGTATTCAAAATCCGGATAGATATTCAAAGCTTCAAGCACTGCCTTTATTGTTTGTCCAGCATATACTTTACCTTTCCCAATAATCTTTGTGCCGGTTCCTTCTCCCCATAGCTCATTAGCAATTGATTTGAAAGTATTTTCATCATCTTTTAAACTGGGAGTATTTATAGGTTTGGGCCCAACGATAATAGCACCGGCATTCACTATTTCCCTTACTTTGCGCAACACGGGCAAAGACATATACTGCATGCTGGAATCGAGTGCCATAATCTGGTAACTCATACCGCCGGTTGAAACGATCTTTCCATTCTTAACAGAAAGAACATTTAACAGTGCATCGGCATTCACAAAATCGAATTCATAACCTTTGGGTACATCCGGCAACTTGTTCCCGAATAATGCTGTGATATTATTATCTTCACCATATAAGTAAATTATATCTGCAACAAATTTTCCCTGCTGAAGCATGAAACAGTTACGGGCCAGATAGGTTGTCCATGGCAGGGCCTGTTCTCCCCAGGTTTCATGCCGGGTGAACCACTGTCCATATGGTCCAAGACCAAGCCCCGGAATTTTATCATCCACCGGCTGGTGCACTGAGGTATGGATTACAAATCTGTTCAGCCCACTGGCAAGTTCCATATCGGCCGTTGGTTTTAACCTTTCCGGTGAAAAAGCCCAGGTATTGCCTCTCGCTGTCATTGATTCAGCAGCTACAAGATTTTGTCCATAAATGTGTGCTACTGAAGCCGATTCGCGGACGTCTGCTTTAAACCGTACTGCTACACCGTCGGAATCATTGACAGGCGTCCAGGTGGCGCTCATTGGGATATCTGAAGTACGTTTAACTTCCATTCCATCGCCAATAAATGCGCGTCCGCTTTCGTGTGATTCTGAATATCGACCCAGACCCCGATCATGGAGAATTTTAGTAAGGTTATCATAGTGGTTTTCAGCAACCAGCTTTTCCAGAACATTGCGGAAGTCCCACAGGAACCTGTCACTTGCCTCTGAGCTTTCTACCACATGACCGGAAAGAACCGGCAACCAGGGAAGCATATCATAACCGTTTCGCTTTTTAAATTCCACCATCATGCTATCGGTCCAATTGGCAGTCCTGGCTTCCCAGCTATCGGTTATGATATACTTAAGACCCCTTTTACCCATCAGTCCGCCTGTAGCATCTTTATACTGATCCAGATAATTATTGAAATAATTTTTAACATATACCGCATTAAGTTTATCTACCTCAAGTCCTGTTGCTTCGGGTGAGGCAGGCGAATTCTGGTGACCGGTTAATGAATACCCCATCCGCATAACTACCCATTCTCCCTGAGGAGGGTTCCAGTTAAGCGTACCATCGGGAGCCATCATAGTTGTCAGGTTTATCACATTATTTTTATTTATCACTTCAGATGCCTTTATTGAAGGTGTTGCAAGAGAAGCCAGACCAGTAGCGGATGTAAAGCCTGCTTTGTCTTCGAAACGGTTTACGCGAGCCACTGTGTGCAAATTGAGTTCTGCGATCTGCGTTCCTGCAAGTGCTGCTGGTCTCTGGGGAGAGGAACCAGACGAATTGGCTCTTTGTCCGGGTTGAGGTGCAGGTGTAAGAACAGTGAAACGGAAAAATCTTCCNNCCTGGCTTCCGGATCTGCCGCTAATACTAATGGCCAGGGTAAGCGCCTGAAATGTCAACGGTTTGGCAAATTCAAACTGTACCCAAGATTTCTTTCCGGCAGATGCAGAAGGAAGAAGTGTTGACTTTGCGACATCGCCATCGGTCAGCGACTTGAGTTCGAACTTTCCTCCGCTGGAGGTTATTTTTGGTTGTAACTCACTAAGTGACATATCGCTTTCCGGAATTCTATATGCAACAACTGCTATATCGGCATAGAATTCAGCCACTGGTTTTGATGAATTCCCGGAATTGCCGTTACCAATGGAAATATTCTGAAATGATCCGGTATTGGAAGGCGGATGAGGCAATGTTCCTGAAAAAGGTTGTCCGCCTTTTATCCGGATCTCACTCCAGACATATTTTTTCATAGCCTGTGAAGGCTGTACCCATGGACCTCCGCTTTCGCTCCATCCGGGAGATCCGGCAATAGCCATTTCCAATCCTAAAGAGTCAGCCAGTTTTGTGGCAAACAGAAATGCATCTTTCCATTCCGGAGTCATATAAATCAGCCTCTTTTCAACGATTTGAGGAGTGTTAATACCTGCATCAAAATTCTGGAAACCACCGATACCGACACGGTGCATCCATTCCAGATCTGCCTTAATGCCTTCCTTTGTTATATTACCATTCATCCAGTGCCACCATACACGAGGCTTGGCGCTTTCAGGCGGATTATTAAATCCTGCTTCAAGGTTGACCGGCTTTTCCTTCAGATGACCAGTACAATTCACCAGGATTATACAGGCGACGATGATCGCTATGGCAAATATCATCAAACCTGCCCTTTCCGGATTAATTTTCAGTGTCCTCTTCATGATTTTTTTCAATTAATTATCGTTGATTATTCTTTAATGAAACCTGTATCTTTAAGCCATGCAATGAAGCTTTCCCGCCAAATGCTGATACCGTAACCTCTTTCGATTCCCGAATCAAAACCATGATCACCTTTTGCATAAATATGCATTTCGGTACTTACATGCTTTGATGTCAGAGCCTTGAATAATTCAATACAGTTTGCTGCAGGTGTTGTTTTGTCAGGTCCTCCATTTATAATAAATGTTGGAGGGATGGAATCTTTTATACCGGCCCGATTGATTAGTTCAGGATTTAATCCCGGATAGAACAGTCCTGCAAAATTTGGTTTTGTATTTATTTTATGAAAATTGGCATAAGCAGGCAACTCTTTTTCATATATTTCAAGGGCGATCATCAGCGATAAAGATCCGCCCGCTGAAAAACCGGCAATACCTATTTTGTTTTCATCAATTTTTAGTTCTTTAGCCTGGCTGCGCAATATATAAATGGCTTGTTTGGCATCTGCATATACCTGAGGATCATATTCATTCCGCTTAAGTGTAAATCCCTCAGCGTCTGTATTAAATGTCCTGTACTTTAAGACAAGAGAAGTGACTCCTCTTTGAGCTAGCCACAANNTCACGATCGAACCAGACATCACGAAAGCCACCACCTGGACAAACTACCACGGCAACTCCGTTGGATTTGCCATTTTCCGGTTTATGAATAATGTAAGTTGGTACTGATACACAACTGAAAACCCTGTTCAGTTGTGAAAGAGAACTCTTGAGAGGGGCACTGGTGCGGAGTTTCTCTTCTTTATATTTCACTGGATTTTTAGGAATTCCATTTGGCCAGAGCGGTTGTTCCTTAGGTAACTGTGCCATACAGTTGAAATTACAGACTACGGACAGAACTAAAAGAGATAAAAGAATCCTGGATAAAGATTTCATGGGAAATGTATTTGGTTAAACATTTAATTTATAATAGTCATTTGTTGAATTCAAGTAACAAATGCCACTATCTGGTAAAACAAATTTAGTGATATGAATTCAAATGTAGATAATAAACCATTTTCTTTTATGGCGAAAAAAAAGAGGGTGTCTCAAAAGTATTGATTTACCCCCTTGCCCCCCAGGGTGGGAAATTGTAAATGTCTGTACATCAAAAAGTCCCCCTCTTCGCCTTCGCGTAGCCGCTTCGGCGGAGCAAGGTGGGGGATTTAGGGGTCAAACAAAAAATGAGGGCTTTTGAGACACCCTCAAGTTTTTCATTTGGCGGAGAAATTATCATCTTTCTATAATCTCCAGGCAACTTATATAATTATAAATAATTGTTTATCAATAACTTTCTGCGTTAGAACAACTTAAATAAACGATAATCTGACCGGCCAGATATGGTCAGGTTGACGGATTTTGCATTCTATTAAACTTTTCGCTGACGATGAATAATTGATTACTTTTGTACAAATAATAAAAATGATATTAAAATGAAAAGATTTATTGGAATCATAATGCTCAGCATTATCTTTATTATAGCAGGACAAAACCTTGGAGCACAGAATTTTAAATTTGGATATATTAATAAGGATGAGCTTCTGAAGGCAATGCCTGATTATGATTCAGCCAATATTAAACTTGAAAACTTGCGAAAAGTACTCGTTAGTCAGCTTGCATTAATGCAGGATGAATTTAACAATAAAACTACAGCTTTTAATAACGGAAGCAATAGTCTTTCTGATGTATTACGTAAGAACAAAGAGGAAGAGCTGAAGGACTTAAATAATAGGATTCAACTTTTTCAGGTTAAGGCAACACAACAGATAAATGATAAAAATGCTGAGCTTGTTCAACCAATCCTGGCAAAAGCAGATAAAGTTATCAAGGATGTTGCTAAAGAACAAGGCATTACTTTTGTGTTCGATGTTGGAGTGTTGTATTATTTCGATGAAAAAAAGAGTANNTGAGGCCAATAATAGTGTCAACTTCAATCAACCTTTTTTTAAATAAAACAAAAGTATCAGATTTGACCTCTTTTCAAAAACCGGGCTTATTGCCCGCAATAATTTAATCCGCCTTCGCGTAAAG
>PMEC01000217.1 GCA_003155705.1 Bacteroidales bacterium | reverse complement strand
GCTTATGCTGCGAGAGCGTAATTAGTTTCGCCTTTTGTTGTTTTGTAACACTGTTTAAGCGACGCGTCACCACACGCTGCATGCTTACATACCACCTCTCATGCTGTCAAAACCAAATCAACCCCGGTGATATTACTGCAAAGATACAAAATATGTTCCCAAACAGAATCCGTTATTGCAAAAATCACAGCGGAGTTATTATCTTCACAACTCAATTAATTAAACCAAACTTCAATTCATTATGAGAAAAACCCTTTACCTTCTTCTTCTCCTGTTACCGCTAAACCTGTTTTCACAACAGGATGATACCCCTGTTGTTGGTGTCAGCGATAAAAGGGTTGAAGCCTACGGTCTGAAAAATGCCCGTGTCGTGGTCGATTATCAGACCACACTTGAGAATACAGATATTCTCATATCTAACGGAAGGATAGAAGCGATCGGCTCAAACCTGGTTTTCCCGAAGGGGACAATTATTTATGATCTTACCGGAAAAACAGTATATCCTTCATTTGTTGATGCATATGCCGGAAACTATGGCATTAAAACCCAGACACCTTTAACAACTGAAGCTAATCCTTTTGCTTCGCTATTTACTCCGGGACAGGGAGGAAGATCAACTCAAACCTTAACACCAGAAGCCAGGATTGCAGATTACTGGAATGACGGAATCCACGCATCATTTAATATCACCGACGAATTTATTCCCGACACTAAAACAGCTGGAGAATATCGTCAGATAGGCTTCGGTGCAGTGGTCACATTTAAAGCCACCGGAATTGCCAGGGGAACATCAGCACTTGTCAGCACTGGTGACGGGAAAGCAAACAATGTGATATTAAAAAACAAAACATCAGCAAATTATACGTTGGGCAGGAACAGGTCTGCAGACCTTTACCCGGCATCTCAGTTTGGAATAATCGCACTGCTCCGTCAGCTTAACTATGATGCAAAGTGGTACAAACAGCTGCCGGTTGGCTATTTTCACGACGCCGGTCTGGAAGCATATAATGCCTGCCTCTCTCTGCCCCAGATATTTGAAGTGACAAATAAGCTGGAAGTTATGAGAGCCGACAAAATTGGGAAAGAATTTGGTATTAACTATATCATTAAAGGGGGTGGCGATGAATACCAGGCTCTGAATGATATTAAAAAATGTGGAAATAAACTGATCATCCCAATTAACTTTCCTGAAGCGCCGGATGTTAAAGATCCCTATGATGCAACATCTGTCTCCTATACAACACTTAAGCACTATGAACTTGCTCCTTCAAACCTTTCAAAGGTGTCGGGTGCAGGTCTTACTTTTGCTATAACTTCCTCAGATATGAGGCAGCGCACAAGCTTTCTAACAAATCTTAGAAAAGCCATAAAGTACGGTCTGACTGAAGCAGAGGCGCTTAAAGCTCTTACATTCACTCCTGCAAGTATGATTGATGCTGCCGACCTGATTGGCGCTGTTAAAAAGAACATGATCGCTAACCTGCTCATTACATCAGGCAATATCTTCAGCGATGATTGTGTTATCTATGAAAACTGGGTGCAGGGAATTCCATACAGGTTTATTGACATGAGAATCAAAGACATAAGAGGAATTTATTCTCTCGTTGTCGATACTGCAGAATATAAGCTGACTCTATCCGGCACTTTTGATAAACCTGCTATTAAAATCATTCTTGATACAACAACTGTCAGGGGTGCAACTTTCACTCAGGAGAAGGATATTGTAAGTATTGCTTTTGAGAGATCAAGAGTTCGTTATCGCTTATCAGGATATATCACAGGAAAAGATCTTGCAGGTGAAGGTCAGCTGGATAATGGTAAATGGATAACCTGGAAAGCAACTCTTACTGGTACTGCTCCGGAAGCTGAGGCTAGACAAAGAAGACAAACTCCCATTCCTGAACCAGGTAAAGTAATATATCCGTTTACAGCATACGGATGGACTGAGTTACCTAAACAGGAAGAGATCCTGTTCAAAAATGCCACAGTATGGACAAACGAAAAAGAAGGTAAGCTGCTGAATACTGATGTCTTTGTTCAGAAAGGTAAAATTGCGAGGATTGGTAAGAACCTTTCTGCAGAAAATGCAAGAGTTATAGATGGAACAGGCATGTATCTCACTTCCGGGATAATCGATGAGCATTCTCATATTGCACTTTCTGCTACCAACGAAATGGGACAGGCAATAACCTCCGAGGTCAGATGCAGTGATGTGATAGATCCGGAGGATATAACCATTTACAGGCAGATGGCTGGCGGAGTTACAGCCGCTCATATTCTGCATGGCTCGGCTAATCCGATAGGCGGACAATCAGTATTAATAAAGTTTCGATGGGGCCATAATGCGGAAGAATTAAAAATTGAAAACCAGATCGGCATCGTGAAACATGCTCTTGGTGAGAATGTTAAACGCACAACAAACCGTTACCCAAATTCACGTATGGGTGTTGAACAAATAATAAGGGATGCTTATCAGAGAGCAGTTGATTACAATAACCAGTGGAAGGCATGGAATGTTATGAAACCCGTTGAAAGGGTTGGTAAGATTCCGCCCAGACGGGATCTTGAGCTCGATGCCCTTGTTGATATACTTGAAAAAAGGAGCGTTATTGAATGCCATTCTTATGTTCAATCGGAGATTGCGATGATATTAAGTATTGCAAAGGATTTTGGGGTCAAAGTCAATGCCCTGATCCATTGCGGTGAAGGCTACAAAGTTGCAGATCAGATAGCTGAAAGTGGCACGGCAGCTTCTGTATTTTCCGACTGGTGGGATTATAAATATGAAGTATATGAGGGTAATGCTTACAATGCTGCCATGTTAGTAAACCAGGGTGTGCTTACCTGCATCAATTCCGACGATGCCGAAATGGGAAGAAGGCTAAACCAGGAAGCTGCCAAGGTCATGAAATACGGTGGTATTTCTGATGCGGAAGCATGGAAACTTGTTACTCTTAATCCTGCAAAAATCCTGCATCTAGACGACAGAATGGGAAGCATAAAAGTTGGTAAGGATGCTGACCTGGTATTATGGACAGACAATCCTCTGTCGATTTATGCACGGGCAAATAAAACAATGGTTGATGGTACAATCTATTTTGATGAAGAGCAGGATGCAAAGATGAAAGAACAGATTGATAATGAGCGTAACAGGATAATCTCAAATATCCTCCGTGAAGCACCGGCAGCAAGTTCAACAACTCCAAATTTTCCAAGACGATGAGAAACAAGATAATTATTTCAGTACTGCTGATTCTAGCCTGCTTATTGCGGGTGACAGCACAAAGCCCGGTCGTTGCTCCGGCACAGAAAAAACCTGTTATGCTGGTTGGTGGAACGATACATACCGGTACAGGTGAAGTCATAGAAAACGGTACTGTGGTTTTTACAGGCGGAAAAATCACTTCAGTTGGCAAAACATCCGATATTAAAATTGATAAAACAGGTTATGAGGTAATTGATGTGACCGGTAAACAAATTTATCCCGGTTTAATATTGCCAAATACAAGCCTGGGATTGATTGAGATCGGCGGCGGTGTTGAGGTTGCAACTGATGACAGGGAGATTGGCGATCTAAATCCAAATGTCCGTTCAATTGTTGCATATAACACTGATTCACATGTTATTCCGGTAATACGATCAAATGGTGTGCTTCTTGCACAGATTGTGCCAACTGGCACTCTTCTTCCTGGTACATCCAGCGTCGTTCAGCTCGATGCTTGGAACTGGAAAGACGCTGCCTATAAAATTGATAATGGAATTCAGATGGGCTGGCCAAGAAAAGCAACATTCGGCGGAAGAAGAGGTGGCGGTGATATTGCTGCACCAGCTGCTACAGGTCCAAGTGCATACGATAAAAACGTTGAAGCGCTGGAGAAGATATTTACAGATGCAGTAGCTTATGTTGCAGTTGAGAAACCTGAAAACGTAAATCTCAGACTTGAGTCAATGAGAGGGTTGTTCAATGGTACCAAGATCCTGTTTATCAGTGCGTCTGAACCCAAAGGAATCATTGCTGCGATATCTTTTGCAAAAAGATATGGTGTTAAGAAAATAGTGCTTTCAGGAGCTGACGAATCAGCCTGGACCGCAAAAGATTTTCTCAAGGAGAATAATATTCCGGTTCTCCTGTCTGATCCTCTCAGCCTTCCTAAACATGATTTCAGCGATACAAAGCTTCCGTTCAAATTGTCGGCAATGTTTAAAAATGAAGGAATACTGGTCGGTCTTACTTATTCCTCGCAGGCTTATCCAAACCTTCCATTTGCCGCAGGACAAACAGTGGCCTATGGACTTACAAAAGAAGAGGCCCTTCAGACAGTCACACTGAATAGTGCAAAAATACTTGGAATAGATGATAAAACAGGTTCCATTGAAGTGGGGAAAGATGCAAATATCGTTGTATCAACTGGTGATCTACTGGATATGTCAACAAACAATGTTGAATTAGCATTCATTATGGGACGCAACATAAACCTCGACAATAAACATAAACAGCTTTACAGGCGCTTTCAGGCAAAATATGATAATATGAAAGCTCTAAAATAAATGTAAAACCTGACATGTTAGAACGCTGTGTACCTTTTTTTATAACACAGAGATACACAGAGTATACATAACTTGTCCCGATTTATCGGGAGAGTTACACAGAGTTTTGTATTTTTACACCATGAAGATCATAATTATCGGAACTGCCTATCCCTACAGGGGCGGACTGGCTGCCTATAACGAACGGTTGGCAAGACAGTTTGTTAATGAAGGACATATTGTAACAATTATTACATTTAAGCTTCAGTATCCTGGCTTTCTGTTTCCTGGTAAATCTCAGTTTCTTGACGGACCTGCACCTGAAGGACTGAATATCGAAAGAATAGTTAATTCGATTAATCCATTTAATTGGATATCAGTAGGATATAAAATAAAAAAAGAAAAGCCCGATCTGCTGATCTTCAAATACTGGATTCCTTTAATGGCACCCTGCTTTGGGACAATTGCCAGAATTGCCAAATCCAATAATCATACAAAAGTGATCTCCATTTTCGATAATGTTATTCCTCATGAAAAACGACCAGGCGATAAAGCGATGACAGGTTATTTTGCAGGTTGCATTGATGGAGCAATAACAATGTCTCAATCAGTGATGGAGGACCTTCAGATTTTCTGCAAAGATTTACCTGTAAAACAAAGTCCGCATCCTCTGTTCGATAACTTTGGGCCACCTGCACCAAGAAATGAAGCCATACTGAAGCTCGGACTTGATCCCGACTTCAGATACATTCTGTTTTTTGGATTCATTCGTGCATATAAAGGACTGGATCTCCTGATTGAAGCATTTTCAGATACCAGATTAAGAAACAGAAAACTAAAACTACTAATTGCCGGCGAGTTTTATGAAGATTCGACTCCATATATTGATTCAATAAGAAAGTTTAATCTTGAAAATGAGATCATTCTGTTTGACAGGTTCATAAATGACGATGAGGTTAATCTGTTTTTCTCTGTTGCAGATCTTATTGTTCAACCCTACAGAAATGCCACACAAAGCGGTGTTACACAAATTGCTTACCACTTTGAAAAACCTATGCTGGTAACAAATGTTGGAGGATTAAAGGAAATTGTCCCTCATGGTCGTTGCGGATATGTCGTAAATACTGATCCGAAAGAGATTGCAGATTCAATAACTGACTTTTTTGAGAATAACAGGAATGTAACATTTGTTACAATGATAAGAGAAGAAAAGGAAAAATATTCCTGGAGCAGGATGACCGACTCTATTACTGAGGTTTATAAAAAATGTTTGGAAAATGATAATACGAAGTAAAGCTCCTCTCAGGCTTGGTCTGGCCGGTGGCGGTACGGACGTCTCGCCTTATTCTGATATCTATGGTGGTGCAGTTCTTAATGCCACTGTCAGCCTCTATGCGTATGCTTCTATTGAGCCCAGGACAGATAATATGATAGTAATCAGGTCAATAGATAAAGATACTACCATTGAATTGCCATCATCAGATTACCTTCAAATTGACAGTCAGCTTGATCTGATTAAAGGAGTATATAACAGGATTTTAAGAGATTATAAGATTAGTCCGCTCTCATTCAATCTTACGACCTATGTCGACGTTCCGGCAGGTTCAGGTATGGGAACTTCTTCTACTCTGGTCACCGCAGTCCTGGGCGCTTTTTCTGAATGGCTTAAACTTCCACTGGGTGAATATGATCTTGCAAGGCTTGCTCATGAAATAGAGAGATCCGATCTTGGAATGGAAGGGGGTAAACAGGATCAGTATGCTGCTACTTTTGGAGGTGTCAACTTCATGGAATTTTTTGATAATGGGAAGGTTATTGTCAATCCCTTAAGAATTAAAGACCAGGTCTTAAATGAGTTATCGAATAATTTGATCCTTTTCTATACAAAGACAAGCAGAATCTCTTCAGAAATAATTAAGACTCAGCAGCAAAATGTAAATTCCGGTTCTGTTAAATCTGTTGAAGCAATGCATAAGCTCAAGGAACTTGCAATAAAAATGAAGGAAGTAATTCTCAAAGGGAAGCTGGATAAAATGGGAGAACTGCTCAATCTTTCCTGGGATTATAAGAAGCAGATGGCAGATGGTATTTCCAATCAGCAGATTGACAAAATTTATAATGCAGCGATTGAAGCAGGTGCAACAGGTGGAAAGATAAGTGGCGCAGGAGGGGGAGGATTTATGTTCTTTTACTGTCCGGGTATAACACGCTATAATGTTATTAAAGCGCTTGAGCAATTTGGCGGTCACGCCAGAAGATACGAGTTTACAAAACAGGGACTGGAGACCTGGACATACTAGTGTTATGTAAAATGTACTTTGACAAATTATTGCTAAGAATATATTATAACCTATTCAATTTCTTTATTGCGGATTGCGGATTTAAGATTGCGGAATAAAATCCAGAAAAAGCAAGCAAAATAAGAATTCAAAATAATCCGAAATCCACATTCCGAACCGAGCCAAAGGCGAGCTCGGCGAAGCCAAATCCGAAATGATCATAATTAAGACATAATAAGTTTAACTTGACACTAGATCGATATGGTAAAAGAGGCAGTGATCCTGGCAGGAGGTTTTGGAACCAGACTGAAGAGCATTGTGAAGGAAGTTCCTAAACCTATGGCTCTTATTAAAGATGCGCCATTCCTATCATACATTCTTGATCAGCTTTATAAGTACAAATTTGAAAAAGTCATCCTCGCCGCAGGTTATAAATATGATGTCATAGAATCATTTTTCGGGTCATCTTACAAAAATATTAGAATTGTTTATTCAATTGAGAAAGAGCCACTTGGAACCGGTGGGGCAATCTTCAAAGCTGCCGGACTAATTGATTCAGATAATTATTTTATTCTGAATGGCGATACCTTTTTTGATGTGGATTTAGAAAGTATGGAGAAAATGTTCCAAAAGGGTAATTCGGGTTTAATGGTTGCTTTGAAGCCGATGGTCAATTTCGAAAGGTACGGGGCTGTCGTAACTGACAATACAAAAATTGTCTCTTTCAATGAAAAGAAATTCTGTAAAAATGGCCTTATCAATGGAGGCATTTATATGGTAAATAAAAACTGGCTTGAAGAAAGATTTGTCGGGAAAGTGTTTTCTTTTGAAAGAGACATTCTGGAGAATCGAGTCAGCAAAGATGACATATCCTATTTTATATCAGATACCTATTTCATTGATATAGGAATACCTGCAGATTATATCAGAGCTTCTGAAGAACTTCCAGGGCACTTTTTATGATTTTTAGATATTGATTTTGTCTTTGATGAGGTAATTATTCCTTTCAGATGAGTTCCTATTTATCAATTCTCCCAGAAACCCGGTCAGAAACAGCAGTGTTCCAATAATCATAACCGTTAGAGCGATATAAAAAAAAGGACTTTCGGTAACAAGTGGGGCCCTCTGATTATTGTAAACATACCAGAGTTTCCTTCCCCCAAGGAAACCTGCCATTATGAATCCGATCAAAAACATCAGTGTTCCGAGTGAACCGAATAGATGCATGGGACTTTTTCCGAATCTAGTGATAAACCCGATTGTGAGAAGATCAAGATAGCCTTTTATAAACCTGTCAATACCATATTTTGTAACCCCGTATTTTCTTGCCCTGTGCTCGACAATTTTTTCTCCTATTTTGTGGAATCCTGCTTCTTTTGCAAGCATCGGAATGTATCTGTGCATCTCGCCGAACACTTCAATACTTTTGACCACTTCATTTTTATAAGCTTTCAATCCACAATTGAAATCATGTAGTTTTATCCCTGAAGACCATCTGGCTGTTCTGTTATAGAACCTGCTTGTAACTCTTTTAATAAATGGATCATATCTCTTCTTTTTCCATCCTGAAACAATATCAAAATCATCTTCCCTGATCATTCTGACAAGTTCAGGGATTTCATCAGGACTGTCCTGGAGATCTGAGTCCATTGTTATTACCACTTCACCTGAAGCTTCATGGAAGCCGGTATGCAGGGCGGCGGCTTTACCATAGTTTCTTCTGAACCTTAGCCCTTTTACAAAACTCTTTTCAATGCTTAGACCCGAAATAATTTTCCATGATGAATCGCTGCTGCCATCATCAATAAATATCAGCTCAAAAGAAAGTCTGGCATTAATGCATACCTTTTCTATCCAGGCTGTTAACTCAGGAAGCGACTCTTCTTCGTTGTAAACCGGAACTACAATTGAAAGATCCATTGGAATGATTGTCTAACTTTCTTTAAAAGGATCCTCTACCTTCTTGGCAAATGCAGACGAAATAAGGGAGCTAATTGCACCGAAAATCAAACCAAAAATAAGGACTTTTTTCGCGGCACTTAAAGGCGAGGGTATGCCTGCTGCCTTAATTTTATCTACAGCATCGGAAATTTGAGATTCAGATGCATTTTTACTTCGCAGAAACTCTTCTGTCCAGTTTTTAACAGCTTCGAGAACCCTCTTTGAATATTCAGGATCAATGTATTTGTTAAAAACAAAATTATAGATAACTAAAATTAAAGTTATAAATATAAAGAGAGTTAATCCAAAAAGGTAGGCATGACCATAATTGATAAACCCATTAAGCTCTCCGTTTCTGTAACTTCTTGTAAACCAAACCCCCCCGCATATGTAAATTAGAATATTAATCAGAAAAAGAAGCATAATCCTTCCTAATCCAACAGGCATAATGTTCAGCATCCATAAAATAAGGTCATATAATACTAATATTGTTCCAAAAATAATACTGCTTATTAATGCTGTTTTAAAAAAAATCTTGTAAGAATCTTTCATCTGAACAATATATTAAGGTAATAAAACAAATATATGAATTATTGATCATTCCAACTCAATATGACATTCACTTTTTGGTTTCTTCAATTAAAATCGTATTTTTGTACCGGGTAA
>PMEC01000124.1:21088-22847 GCA_003155705.1 Bacteroidales bacterium | reverse complement strand
AGAAACCTGATTTGAACTATTTGAATTGTCTCTCCTGGTTTGTGTCTGCTGGTTATATTTATTCTGCGGTAATGTTGTCTGTGACTGCCTGCTATTAATGTTAACAGAATTGGGACTCTTCGTATTGGTCGATAGACCCTGGGAAGATACACCGGCTCTTCTCGATCCTCCATTTACACCAGTTCCGTTATCGGTGTAAGATTTCCTGCCGGGTGAAGATGGATTATAGTTATTTGAAAGTGTACTGGATCTGACCCGTCTGGCAGTCGTCCAGGATGAATAATCATTACCGTAGTAATAACCAGGGTAATATCCAGGGTAATAACCAGGGTAATAACCGCCGTAATATCCACCATACATACCTCCGTAATAGTCTCCGTAATAACCGCCATAATANNGAAGGATATCCATAACCATAGCCATAAGAAGCGTCCCAGTAAGGATCAAAATAATTACCGTAAAATCTTCTTAATCTGTTTGAGTATGAAAAGTCGTCTGTATATTCAAAGGGGCTGTTATTTTTATTATAATACATGGAATTATCAAAATCAACAGCATCATTATATCCATCTGCGACTAAGGTATCGTTGGAATAAACATTATTATAGTACTGTTCCGGTTTTTGATTTCCTTCTGCAATCTGCTCAGGCACACTCTTTTGAACACTTACTACCGGTTTATCAGAGGGTGAATAATAAAGATCATCTCTTTCTCCTCCGACGTAAAGGCCGGTAGCACATGAGCTTAGGATAGCTGTTGTAAGAATTAGTATATAAATAAGTGCTTTCATTTTTAACCTCCCATGGTTTTCTATCATTGAAACAAATATTATACCAAATAACCTAAAATATTAATAAACTTATCTTTCTTTTTCAAAATCAGCGTTAATTATAAAGAATCTAAACTAANNGACCCTGTTTTGTTTTCCGGTTTAACATTTGACCTTCGATCAGAAGATGAGACATATTCTGATCTGATAAGAGATCTGTCTGTATTTGGTTTCCCGTTTAAACCAGGATGTAATAATCTGTTAGAAACATTACTCTGCCTGCTGTCAGGTGATTGTTCAGATCTCCTGTTTATCTGACCATTAGAAGAATTTATTGTCGACCCGTTAGAGTTACTGCCATTATTATTTATACTTCTGTTAACATTGACAGGAGCTTTGTTGTCTGAATGATTCACCCCCCTTCTGGTTTCAACAGTATTATCACTATTATGACCATAATTGCCGGATATATTCTTGTTGTCCCTGATTATCTCAGTCTGTGTATAGTTTGAACCTGGTCTTCTTGGGACGGTATTATTTGCAGACCTATTATTTTCAGATTCACTTCGTTTTGAGATATCAGAATCTGAATGCCGATTATCTGATCGTGAATCGCTGTAATAGTTGTTATTGTGATTGTTGTAGCCTGGCCTATAATAATAATCCCATCTATTGGCGCCGTGCCAGCCAGAGTAATTATGGTCCCACCTGTTCCAAATTCCTAAATTTATTACAACTGGCGAGTACCATCTGTTATAATAGAAAGGATCAAATCCCTGGTAGTAGTATCCGCTATAATACGGATAATTCCAGCTGTAATCGTTATAAACCGGATAATTATAAGAAAAACTCAATCCAAGTCTGGTGCCACCGTAAATGCTTAATCCCCATGAACTTGGTTCGTAATTGTACCAAAAGCTATCTGTGAACAGAGGAGCATAGTAGTTAAATGTCAGGAAGGACCTGTGAAACCTGTTTATTCTGGATGAA
>PMEC01000124.1:5850-21081 GCA_003155705.1 Bacteroidales bacterium | reverse complement strand
GACGTTTTTAATTAACTAAGTTTTTATATATTTTTGCGAAATCTATTTCTTAAATACAAATTAAACAAATACCATACCAAAAAAATGGCGAAGTTTTTGACAAACAAGGATGAGAATTATGCGCAATGGTATAACGATCTGGTAATCAAGGCGGATTTAGCTGAAAATTCAGCAGTAAGAGGATGCATGGTTATAAAACCTTACGGATATGCTATATGGGAAAAAATCCAGGCAGAACTCGACAGATTATTTAAGGCTACCGGCCATGTTAATGCATATTTTCCACTTTTCATACCAAAATCCTTCTTCAGTAAAGAGGCCGCTCATGTCAAAGGCTTTGCCAAAGAATGTGCTGTTGTCACTCATTACAGACTCAAACTTGATGAATCCGGCGGGATAGTTGTTGATGAAACTGCAAAGCTCGATGAAGAACTTATCATAAGACCAACTTCCGAAACTATTATATGGCATTCATATAAAAACTGGATCCAATCTTACAGGGACCTTCCCATTCTCATTAATCAATGGGCAAATGTTGTGAGATGGGAAATGAGAACAAGACTCTTTTTAAGGACAGCTGAATTTCTCTGGCAGGAAGGACATACAGCGCATGCAACACGTGAAGAGGCAGTTGAAGAGACAGATAAGATAATAAACCTTTATGCCGGTTTTGCAGAAAACTCGATGGCAATTCCTGTAATAAAAGGGTACAAAAGTGAGAATGAAAGATTTGCGGGCGCTCTCGATACTTATGCAATCGAAGCTATCATGCAGGATGGAAAGGCTCTTCAGGCTGGTACCAGCCATTTTCTGGGACAAAACTTTGCTAAAGCATTTGATGTTCAGTTTACTGATAAAAACGGGAAACTTGACTATGTATGGGCAACCTCATGGGGAGTCTCAACCAGACTCATGGGGGCTTTAATTATGGCACATGCTGATAATCATGGGCTGGTTATACCACCTAAGCTTGCACCTCTTCAGGTGGTAATTATTCCTATTTATAAGGGTGATGGACAATTGGAAGGACTGACGGTAGTTGCTGAAAAGATTAAAGCCGGGCTAGAAGCAAAGGGAATAACTGTAAAATATGACAATAGAGATACGCATAAACCAGGTTTTAAGTTTGCCGAATATGAACTGAAAGGTATTCCCGTAAGGATTGCAATAGGTCCAAGAGATCTTGAGAATAAAACTGCGGAAGTGGCCAGAAGAGACACACTTACAAAAGAGACTATCCCGGTTGATTCGGTAACCGAATATATTCAGAGGCTTCTCATCGACATCCAGGATAACATTCTTAAGAAAGCGATCATCTTCAAAGAAGAAAATACTTTCTATATAGATAGTTGGGATGAGTTTATTAAAACGCTCGATGACAAAGGTGGATTTATTCTGGCTCACTGGGATGGGACTGCCGAAACTGAAATGAAAATTAAAGAAGAGACAAAGGCGACAATCAGATGTATACCATTTGACAGCCCTGAAGAGGAGGGCAAATGTATTTATTCAGGTAAACCCTCCAAAAAAAGAGTATTATTCGCAAGATCCTACTAAACAATATCTTACAAACTCGTGAAATCAAAAGAGCCGGCTAAATACCGACTTTTCCTTTTGTTAATTAAAATTATTACATTAGATGCCCGAAAACATCTAAAAGCACGGTATAATGGCAGAACTTGATGATAAAAAGCTTCTGATAGTCGGATCTCTTAAGGACAAATCCTTATTGAAGCAAAAGGTATACGATAATACTTTTCAATCATTTGGGAATATTAAAGATATACTAAAGAACTTATCAAAGGAACTGAATTTAAGCATTGGAGGTATTGATTCCAGGATCAGGCTTGAATACACTGACAGAAGTAATTTCGATGCCCAGATTAAAGTAGCTGGCGACATACTGTTATTCAGCATGCACTCAAATATTTTTCAGTTCGACAGAGAGCACCCTGCCTGGAAAACTCCTTACATACAGAAAAATAAATTTAATGCCTATTCGGGAATTATCAATATCTATAACTTTCTTGCAGATTCCTTTAAGTACTCACGCCTGGATGACCTTGGTTACCTTATTGGAAGGATATTTATTAATCATGAAAATCAATACTTTGTAGAAGGTAAAAGACAGATGGGGATGTTGTTTACCAATTACGGCAATGAAGAAATCAGCAAATTATCTCTCCAGAATATTATCTATACAGCAATACTTTATGCATTGGAATTCGATCTGCTGGTACCACCCTACGATACTGTCAAGATAGCGACTGTTGGCCAGGCAGAGGCAAAAATACAGCATTCAAGGGTAATAACCGGCAAGCGGCTTGGATTCCAGTTTAATTCGGATGATGTCCTGGGTAACAATTCGAAACAAACCTGATGTCCCATGCAATAAATAAGAAAAAGATACTGCCTCAACCTTTTATTATTCTGGTTGTCTTTTTTTTTCATGAAACCGCATTTTCACAAATTACTGTAAAACAAGATACTACATTAAAAATACCAAGGGGAACTTATATACTGTCCAAAGATATCAAGACATTTGTACCAAAAGACACGGTTATTCAGATATCTGGAACTCTCGTTAAGGTCGACTCGTCAAGAAAAGACAAAACCATTACTTTCTATGATTCTCTTAAAATAAGAGCTTCAAGGACAAAATTAACCAGAGCCCTTTTTGATCTGGTTATTGTCTCTCCTGACACTACCAGCAGGAAGAAAGTGGCCAGCAATAGCCAGGAAAACTTCACGGAATATTCAGGAAAGAAGATAAGAAAGATCCAGATTCAACGATTAAATGTGTTTGGAGCAGATGTTAATAACCCGGGATATTATAATCCTCATGGAGTGGAAAGATTATTAAATAGTACCCATGTTAATACAAATGAGAACATTATAAGAAAATATCTTCTTTTTTCGGAAGGAGATACATTGTCGCCCCTTATATTGAGTGACAACGAACGAATTATCAGACAGTTACCATTTATAAATGATGCCAGGATTATTGTTATACCTGTTTCGAGTGAAGAGGCCGATATTGTAGTTGTCACCAAAGATGTATATTCACTTGGAGCTGATCTTGTCTTAAGGAGCGCATACAGCGGTACTTTCCGGGTGTTTGAGAAGAATATTTTTGGTATTGGACATGAGTTGGATGTAGCAATCCCATACTCTAAAGGCTCCTCTGAATCTCCCGGTATTGGTTTGAATTATATTGTTAAGAATATACATAAATCCTTTATTGACCTGAATCTTAACTATTATAATGCACTTGGAATGAGGACATACGGCATAGGGGTTACAAGAAATCTGGTAAGTTCGGCGACTAAATATGCGGGTGGCGTCTCTATATTACAAACGTTTACAACAGAAGACCTTGACACTTTACCAGTACCACAACCCTTAAAATATACTTACCAGGATTACTGGCTTTCGCGATCATTTCTTATTAACAAGGAACCTGCCACCAGGATAATAACAGGAATAAGGTATACAATTAATAATGTCTTTGCAAGGCCACTGATCGATCCCAATTCATTTCATTCACTCCAAAAATATCAATTTTTAATTGGTTCAGTGGCTCTTTCAATCCAGAAGTATTATAAAACCAGTCTTATTTACAACTATGGAAGGACAGAGGATATACCTGCCGGAATGTTATTCAGACTCTCGGCCGGCAAGGAGTTTAATGAATTCTATAGCCGGATATATTCCGGATTGGATCTTTCATATGGATATTCATCAGAAGCCCTTGGCTATTTCTACACATCAGCCGGATTTGGAACATATATCAGGCAACATCAGACCAATCAGGGAGTCTTCGCTCTGCAGATGAAATACTTTTCTAACCTTCTATTTCCTGGTTCCCTGAAAATACGTAATTTTGTAAATATCTCTTATACAAGAGGTTTTGACAGGGATAATGAAGAATATCTTTCAATTCCTAAATCAAATGGATTTTCAGGGTTTTCAAATGATTCTTTAAGGGGTGACCAACGGTTAATCATTGACCTTGAATCGGTGGTCTTTAACCCTATCAATGTGTTAGGATTCAGGTTTGCATTTTTTGGCTTTGCTGATGTGGCTTTCCTTGCAGCCACTAACAGGATCATTGACAAAGGGGATTTTCTTACCGGAATTGGAGTTGGAATAAGGATCAGAAATGATAACCTCATTTTTAATACTTTTCAGATCAGAATAGGCTACTTTCCCAATCCTCCGCCATATTCTACAATCAATAACTTAATTTTGTCAGGAGAACAACTGCTGCGACCGAATAATTTTGATCCGGGACCTCCTACCGTTATTCCATACCAATAACTATGAACAAATTCATACAATATTTGTATTATATCTGAATTATTTTGTAGATAAATAAATTAATAACTCTATTAAAAATTACAATTATGGCAGTATTAGTAGGAAAAAAAGCGCCGACGTTCACTGCAAAAGCAGTAGTCAACGGTGGCGACTTTGAAAATAATTTTTCACTCGAACAGTACATCGGGAAAGAATATGTTGTGTTTTTCTTTTATCCCGCCGATTTTACATTTGTCTGCCCGACAGAACTTTTGGCCTTTCAGGATAAAATAAAGGAATTTAAATCAAGAAATGTGGCCGTGGTAGGCTGTTCTGTGGATTCTCACTTTTCGCATTGGAAATGGCTTCAGACCGATCCGAAAGATGGCGGAATTAAAGGAGTCAAATATCCAATAGTTTCTGATCTTTCGAAGACAATTGCAGAAAATTGGGACGTTCTTGCCGGCAATTATGAATACTCCGAAGAGGGTGAAATAGTCTTCAACGGTAATCCCATGGCTTACAGGGGGCTGTTCCTGATTGATAAAAACGGTGTGGTAAGACACCAGGTTGTAAATGACATGCCTTTGGGCAGAAGCATTACTGAAACGCTCCGGATGGTGGACGCACTGCAATTCTTTGAAGAGAACGGCGAAGTATGCCCTGCCGATTGGCACAAAGGAGAAAAAGCAATGAAAGAGACTCAACAAAGCGTTGCAGAATACCTTTCAAAAAAGTAACCTTATTAAACTTTTTTATATAAAAGGTGTCCCTTGTAAGGATACCTTTTTCTATTTTTGTCAGACAGATCTCTTCTAATGGTTGAAGAATTCAAAAAATATATCGAGGAGAATAACCTGTTTAGTCTATCAGACAGAGTTTTACTAGCTGTCAGCGGAGGCATTGATTCGATGGTTATGTCCCACCTTTTCCTTGCAATAGGTGCCAATACGGGAATTGCTCACTGCAATTTTAATCTCAGAGGCCCGGAATCAGATGAGGATGAGGCATTTGTAAGACAATCCGCTTTAATAAATAAAATCCCGTTCTTCTCTGAAAGCTTTGATACAATTGGTTTTGCATCAGAAAAAGGGATCTCGATCCAGATGGCTGCAAGAGAATTGCGTTACAAATGGTTTGAAGAAATCAGGCTAAGGAACAATTTTTACTGCATTTCCGTTGCCCATAATCTTAACGACAATGTGGAAACCTTTCTGATAAATCTTACAAGGGGTAGCGGTATTGCAGGACTTACCGGAATGAAACCAAAACACAAAAATCTTATCCGTCCATTACTTTTTGCTTCACGTAACTCAATCATTGAGTACTGCAATATTAATAAAATCGATTTCAGAGAGGACAGGTCAAATGCTGAAATAAAATATACAAGAAATAAAATCAGGCATGTTATTATCCCCCGTTTCAAAGAGATTAATCCCTCATTTGAAACGACAATTGTCGAGACCGCTGAGAGACTAAATGAAATAAACGAAATTATATCCGGTCATATTTCCGGAATCAGGGATAAAGTTTCAATTATCAGTATTAATTCGATATCATTCAAGATCAATATACTACAAGCCTTATCCCCAAAATTGACACTGCTTTATGAATTGTTCCGACCATATGGTGTTGCAAAGAGACAGCTGGATGATCTTGTAAATCTGATCAATGGTAAAACCGGAAGCCAGCTCAATACACCAGGTTACAGATTAATAAAAAACAGAAAAGAGTTAGTGGTTTCAAAAATTGAAGCTGATTCTAAAGACCATTTTGAAATATCAGAAATTGAAGATTTTATCAAATTTCCCGGTTATATTTCTGCCGAAATACAAAAGATAGGAACAGGATTCAATATCCCCGATTCATCAGATATTGCCTGTCTTGATGCTGACAAAATCTCATTTCCTATGATTATCAGAAAATGGAAATACGGAGACAGTTTCTATCCTCTCGGCATGAAACAAAAGAAAAAGTTAAGCGATCATTTTATTGACAATAAATACTCAGTGATTGAGAAAGAACATTGCTGGATTCTTGAATCTGAGGGCAAAATCGTCTGGATATTCAATGACAGAATAGATAACAGATTCAGAATTACATCCGGTACAAAAAAGGCACTGACTATCAAGGTAAGAAGTTTAGTATCTGATAATGGAGGGACCTACCTCGCACCATGAATACCTCTGTCAATCATTAACAAATCGGACAAAGCAATAGCTGCAGCTGCTTCCACTATAACAGGGATCCTCAGAGCAATGCAGGTATCATGCCGGCCGGTTACCTGAAGTTTAGACATTGATTTCTTCCTGAAATCATAAGTTTCCTGTTCCAATCCAGTCGATGAAGTCGGTTTAACGGATATCCTGAATATCAATTCGTTACCATTGGTAATTCCTCCATTAATACCCCCTGCATTATTAGAAGATGTTTTTCCGGTTTCGTCAATAATCGGATCATTATGTGCTGAGCCTTTCATCTTTGCAGATGCAAAACCTGATCCGAATTCAATACCTTTGACAGCAGGTATTGAAAATATGATCTGACTTATTGCCGATTCAGCGGAATAAAAGAAAGGTTCACCCAGACCAATCATCAGATTTTTTATGCGGCATTCAATAATTCCTCCGATTGTATCTCCCGATTTCATTGCATTATTGACAGCGCTATCGACATCCTTTGAACCTCCGGCTTCAATAATTTTTGCTGCTATATTAACATTATGAAGGACTTTTTTTGCAATTACTCCTGCCACGACCAGACCCCAGGTTATCCTCCCTGAGAAATGTCCGCCGCCGCGATGATCTGTAAAGCCAGAGTACTTGACTTTCGATACAAAATCGGCATGCCCCGGTCGCGGTAATGAATCAGCAGCATCATAAACAGATGGATCCATTTCCGTATTGCGGGTAATTATGGTTATTGGAGCTCCAGTAGTATATCCGTCTTTAACACCGGTAAGGATCTCAGGAATATCTCCTTCTTTCCTGGGCGTAGTTCCTTTTCTGCCACTCTTCCTTCGGGCAAGATCAGATGTTAAATCCTCAGTTTTCAGTGGAATACCCGGTGAGCATCCGTCAACAGTCACTCCAATTGCAGGACCATGTGATTCTCCAAAGAGAGAGACTCTGAAAACAATACCAAAAGTATTCATAACTTAATAAATTATAATAATTTAACTATCCCTCCCAGCTTCCGAAAATCATCAATGAAATTTGGATAGGATTTATTTATGCACTCCATCCCTTCTATAATAACAGGTGAATTGCAGATTAATGAAGCAGAAGCCAGAGCCATTGCAATCCTGTGATCATTGTTTGCACTGACTACTCCTCCATTTAATGAAATCCCACCATCAATTTCTATTCTGTCTTTATAGTTTCTGATTTTCGCTCCAAGTGATGAAAGAGTATCCTCCAGAACGAAGCCACGGTCGCTCTCCTTTGAAGAAAGTCTGCTGGTTCCGGTGATTATGCTTTCTCCATTGCTTGCAAGTGCTAAAACCACAAGTGGCGGAGCCAGATCGGGACAATCAGATATATCATAGCAAAAGCCTCGAAGATCCCCTTTTGAAATCATTATGGAACCGTCTGATGAGCTTATATTCGCACCTGATATTTTTATTACATCAAAAATTGCTTTATCGGCCTGTGCAGAATATAAATCCAGGTTTCTGACAATAGCTTTCCCTCCTATTGCGGCCATAACCATAAGAAATGCAGCACCACTCCAGTCTCCCTCNNTGATAGTTAGGTCAATATATGGTCTGCTTACAAGGTTATCGACAAATATCACACTGTCCTCATTTACAACTGGAAGTGCCATAAGCAAACCGGTAAGGAACTGCGAACTGACTGAACCATCACAAATTACGTCACCCCCTCTTATGGGCCCCTGGATTTTTATTGGAAGAAAACCATCATTGGTAGTAACTTTGACCCCAAGTTCTGCCATTGGGGCTTCTATCATTTTCAATGGTCTTTTTAGTATAGATCCTTTTCCACTGATTGTTATCTCCCGGGAGTGGAGAGCTGCTATTGAAGTGAACATTCTGGTTGCCAGGCCGGATTCCCCGCAAAACAGTTCGCTTTTATAAGGTTTGAATCCACCATTCACAGTTACAACTTCACCTGAAACTGAAATCTCAGCTCCCAAAGCTTCTGCAACAGCTATTGCTGACATCGAATCATCACATAATGATGATGAGTAAATTCGTGAAACACCATTCGCAAGAAGTGCTCCGGCTATATATCTTTGCATAGCACTTTTTGAGGGAGGAGCATTTACAATGCCTGAAATTGATGATTTCCCTAATTCTATTCTCATATTCTGTCCTTAAACGATTTATAATAATCTGACAAATTCTGAATTGTTATACTTTTCACATTTGCTTTTCCGGTTTTTTCAAGAAGAACAAAATTTACTGACTCTCCTGATTTTTTCTTATCCTGTGATATATACTTAATTATCTGTTTAGAAGTAATATCATAATTCACCAGCAGTTTTAATGTATCAAGAAGATCATATAATCTGTCCCGCTCAACCTGATTAAGAATTCCAAGTTTAACAGAAATGTCAGCGGCAATTACCATACCTGCAGCAACCGCAAACCCATGCTTAAGCCCTGTCTGGGCCTCAATTGCATGCCCAAAGGTATGGCCAAAATTCAAAATCATCCTGATTCCGGCTTCTTTTTCATCTTCATTTACAACCCTGGCTTTGATGCTAACAGAGCTGATAATGAGTTTTGTAAGGATAAGATAATCTCTTTTAATAATTAATTCAATATTATTTTCTATCTCCCTGATAAGTCCGGCATCACNNAGAGTTTTTAGCATCTGAGGGTCGCAAATTACAAATTCAGGCTGCCGGAAATTGCCAATAATGTTCTTCACTGAACCGACATTTACGCCATTCTTGCCACCCACGCTTGCATCGACCTGAGAAAGCAAGCTGGTTGAAATAAAACCAAAACCAACACCACGCATATAAACAGATGCGAGAAAACCAGCTATGTCGCAGACTACACCACCACCTACCCCGATTATGAATCCGTTACGGTCAAGACCCAGATTTAGCAGCTTACCTGCCAAGTCATTAATAACCTCAAGGTTTTTACTTTTTTCACCGGGAGTAATTGAAATAAAAGGTAATCCGGAAAATTGTTTTCCATAAAACTTCAGAATATTGTCATCAGTTATAATTACGGCTTTCTTTTCCGGAACATATTTAATAAAACTTGTCCATTCTTCTCCTATATGTACATCAGATTTACTATCGGGTGTTTTTATTGTAATTTTCTTCAAGATGTCAAAATTTATTTTTAAAGTTACTAATTCCAGTGCTATAGCTTATAAGATCAATCAAAATTTTGCCATTTCAACTTTCACTAAGCTCCAGCCAGCGCATCTCTTTTTCATTAAGCAAAGACAGAATTTCTCCGAAACGACCGGATTTGAGGTACAGGTCATCCGGATTCAAAGCACCTCTATTCATCTCTGATTCAATTAATTTCTTTTCTGCCTCAAGAGCATTAATTTCGACTTCAAGTGATTCCAGTTCACGTTTTTCCTTAAAAGTCAGTCCCTGCTTTCGTTCTCTCTTCCAATTATTTGTCTGAAGAATTTCAGAATTGAATATTTTTTCGGTTCTTGCTGCAGAAATAGATATTTCATCGTCCTCCTGTTTATTCCTCATCTGCGTGTAATTTCCGGGAAAATCTTTAATTATCCCATCACCCTTATACTCGAAAATATGATCCACAACTTTGTCCATAAAATACCTGTCGTGTGAGACAACGATTACACATCCTTTAAAACCTGCCAGATATTCTTCAAGCACATTAAGTGTAAGTATATCAAGGTCGTTTGTTGGTTCATCAAGTATAAGGAAATTTGGATTCTGCATCAGAACAGTCAAAAGATATAGCCGGCGTTTTTCCCCGCCGGATAGTTTCCTAATAAATGTATATTGCTTTTCAGGCGGAAAGAGGAAGTAATTCATGAACTGCGTAATTGAAAGCGTGCTCCCGTTACTGACTGTAACATTTTCTGCAATTTTCCTGACAGCATCAATTACTGTCATTTCTTCATCAAACTGAATCCCCTCCTGCCTGTAATAACCGAATTTTATGGTTTCCCCCTTATCAACTGAACCGTCATCAGGAGCAATCAGCCCCGTAATAATGTTCAAAAGTGTTGTTTTACCTGTCCCGTTCCTGCCAACCAGCCCAACCTTCTCAAACCTGTTGAATTTATAAGAGAAATTTCTAATAAATGTCACATTATCAAAGGATTTGGACACATTATGT
The DNA here is from genome assembly GCA_003155705.1 of Bacteroidales bacterium. Lineage (GTDB taxonomy): Bacteria > Bacteroidota > Bacteroidia > Bacteroidales > VadinHA17 > LD21. The sequence continues at coordinate 10,472 of PMEC01000124.1, read as the reverse complement.
AACTCGAGGATCTTTTTACCCATCCTCGAGATATTTACATTTATGTTAATTGCCTTCTCTTCCTGCCTTCCGATTGCCTTCTCCTTTAAATCATAGAAGGATTCTATTCTTGACTTTGCCTTATGTCTGCGNNCGTTCCTGCTTTTTCTCAAGGAAATATTCATAATTCCCTTCATACCTGAATAATTCCCTGTCTGACAATTCCAGAATGACATTACATACCCGGTCAAGAAAATACCTGTCATGAGTTACCATCAGCAATGTTTTGGCAGACCTTGTGAGATAATCTTCAAGCCACTCAATCATATCAAGATCAAGATGGTTTGTAGGTTCGTCAAGGATTAAAAGGTCACAATCTGTAACCAGAATTTTTGCGAGTGCCACTCTCTTTTTCTGTCCTCCTGACAAATTCATTATCAATGCATTAAGGTCGGGTAATTTTAGTGTGAATAGTATCTGTTTTACCTGAACTTCATAATCCCAGGCCTTAAGATCATCCATCTTTACAATCATCTCCTGGATAAGTTTGTCGTTGCCGGAGAAAAGACTCTTTTCATAATCTCTGATAACTTTTACAAGATCGCTGTCAGTACTGAAAAGCTCGTCGAGAACTGAGTTAGACTCATTTAGTTTCGGGGATTGTTCCAGGTATGACATTCTGAGACCGCGCCGTAGATTTATACTGCCTTCATCCGGAAGTTCCTTACCATATATAATATCAAGCATTGAAGATTTTCCGGCACCATTAACGGCAATAAGTGCAACTTTATCGCCGCTATTTATGTTGAGGTCAATATTTTCAAATAACAGATTATCCCCTATTCTTCTCGAAATTTTATTTGCCTGCAGATAACTTATCATAAAAACAGCTTTAAGATGCAAAGATAAAAAGTGTTACCTTACCAGCATCATTTATCACTCTCAGTATGAAACTTAAAGAAAGATATCGGGAAACAATAGCATACTTTCTTAAGAACGATCCGGAACCGGAAACTGAACTAGAATATAAAGATCCCTTCGAACTTCTGGTAGCAGTAATTCTTTCAGCCCAATGTACAGATAAGAGAGTAAATATGATAACTCCTGCTCTGATTGCAGCATATCCAGATGCAGAATCGATGGCAGGAGCAACACCTTCAGAGGTATTCGGGTTTATTAAATCATGCACATACCCAAATAATAAATCGAAGCATCTTGTAGGGATGGCAAAGATGCTGATGGAAAAATTTGGCGGAAAAGTTCCTGCAGAACCAGATCTCTTACAGCAATTGCCTGGAGTTGGGAGAAAGACTGCAAACGTAATCGCATCTGTGGTATTTAAAAAACCTGTAATGGCAGTCGATACCCATGTATTCAGGGTTGCAAAGCGAATCGGACTGGCCGATAATGCAAAAACACCTCTGGCTGTTGAGATCCGGTTATCAGAGAATATTCCGGTAGATCTGATTCGTCATGCACATCACTGGCTTATTCTTCATGGAAGATATGTATGCAAGGCCAGAAAACCCGAATGTATTAAATGCGGATTATCAGAATTTTGCAAATACTATTTAAAAACCCTGAAAACTAAAAGTTCAATTTGATTAAAACCAAGCTGAGAAGTTTAATATCTATTTTTCATGGCAATTTCTTATTTTTAACCTGAAATTTTTAATGATTATTTAATGGGCCTGAAAGAAAGCTTAAAAAGATTAATGGATGCCGGTCAACCTGATGAGCAGGAAATTGACTCCCTCAATCCTAAAAAAGCAAGCAATTCTGAAATAGCAAAGGAGATGACATTTAAGTCATTCTCCAATGCTGCTAACCCTATGGCAATAAGTAACATGGAGTCCGGTATTTATGTAGATGTGAATGATGCATTCCTAAAAGCCCTTGGTTACAGCAGGAAAGAAATAATTGGCTACACATCAGATGACATACAGGTTTTTGCTGATATTGAAGAGAGTAATAAATATATCCGCCTTCTTTCGAAATTCAAACAAGTGACGAACTTTCCTATCAATCTGAAAAAGAAAGATGGAAATAAAAGTCCTTTTCTTTTTTCATCTGAAACAACTAAAATGGGTAATGAAGTTTATCTTCTTACCTCATATAGTATGGCAAGTAATTTGAAAAATGAATTTATGACCTCAGGGAACGCTTCAATAATAAATGAGATATTTGAAACTGTCAGCAGTTATCTTGCCTTATTTACTATTACTCCGGACCACAAATTTTTTATTAAGGATATAAATCATAAAGTCGAAGAGATTGAGCATGTCCATAAATGGGAAGTTGTTAATAAGTGTATAAATGACACTTATTTATTCAAACAAACAAGGCTTGTCGAATTATTGAATCTTCTGCTATTAACTGGAGAGCCCCGTAAACTTACATCCTCTCCTGATAATGATTCTGAAGGTTATTATGTAGGGTTTATCCTATCCAATGGAGACTATGTAATTACATGGGAACCAGGGTATTTACAAAAGACAAGAGAGAAGGAGATAATTAAGCACGGGTCTGTTTTTGAAAAGCTCTCTGGTTATCTTCCTGAATTGATTTATGAGGTGGATCTGGAAGGAAAAGTGACATATGCCAATACTCAGGGATTGATGTATTTTGGTTACTCAAAGAGTGATTTTGACAATGGCATGTCAATAGGAGACATATTTCCACCGGAGGAACTTCAACTGGTTCGCAAAAACCTGGAAACACTAATGAGTCCGGAAGAAACAACAAATAACAGGTATTTTGCCCTGAAAAAAGACAGAAGTCTCGTTCCGGTCGCTACCAAGACATTTGGCGTTTTTCTTAATGGAAAATTGACAGGTTACAGAGGTGTTGTAACCGATATAAGTGACCAAAAGAAATTTGAGGAACAGATTATCAGGGAAAAAGCTTTTCTTGAAAACCTTATAGATTCAACACCTGAAGCAATAGTAATTACTGATATACCNNCAGATTGATGAAATGTCCCTTCAACATAGAAAAGAGTTAAGAGATACTGTCAGAAAAGACAAATCCGGAAATAAAATCCATGTTTCACTTATAGCATCAACAATCGTTATAAATGATGTAAAAGTTGCCCATCTGGGTATATACAGGGATAATACAACCGAAAGAAAAAATCAGCTCATCCAGAAGATACTTTTCAATATTTCAACTGCAGCATTAAAACAGTTTGATATTAAAGATATTTATCCCACAATCGTTTCAGAGCTCAGTAAGATATGGGATACAAATAATTTCTTTATCGCACTTTACGATAAAGCTTCACAAACAATTTCACTTCCTTTCTTCTCTGATGAAAAAGATAGCTTCAACGAAATTCCTATTAAAGGAACAATAACAGGCTGGGTTATTAATAATAACAGATCAGTGCTTCTGAAGGAAGAAGACCTCAAAAAGATGGAGGACACCGGTGATATAGAAGTGGTTGGGACGCCATGCAAAGTGTGGATGGGAGTACCACTCAGAGTTGAAGGTGAGACAATTGGTGTGATTGTTCTTCAGGATTATAATTCAGAAGATAAGTTTTCCCCTGAAGACCTTAATATTCTGGATTTTATTGCAAATCAGATTGCAATTACTATTCAAAGAAGAAAAATGCTTGATAATCTGATACTTGCACGACAGAAAGCAGAGGATGCGGCACAATCCAAACAGACTTTCATGTCAACCATGAGTCATGAGATAAGGACACCGCTCAATGAGGTAATAGGTATTTCTAATCTGTTGATGCAGGGCAACCCGCGCGAAGATCAGATGGATCTTATTAAGACTTTAAGATTTTCCTGCAATCATCTTATGACTCTGGTAAATGATGTACTCGATTACAATAAAATGGAATCAGGCAAGATTGTATTCGAGCAAACTCAGTTCAGTCTTACCGATTTTCTCGATGAGATAAAAAGATCATTTTCATTCAGAGCAAAAGAGAAGATGCTGGAATTTGAAATAATCAGAGAAAATAATCTACCGGATTCTGTTGTAGGAGATCCTATCAGGCTCAACCAGATTTTGTCAAATCTCTTATCCAATGCCCTGAAGTTCACTCTTAACGGAGGGATAAAAATTCTTGTAGCTGAAACAGGGAGAATTGGTAATCAGTCAAAATTGGAATTTAAGGTTGTTGACACAGGAATTGGTATACCAAAAGAAAAACATACTGATATTTTCGATAGTTTCACGCAGGCATCAGCAGATACGACAAGACGTTTCGGAGGAACAGGCCTTGGATTGGCAATCTGTAAAAAACTGATTGAAATGCTGGGAGGAAAAATAAGAGTAGAAAGTGAGCCCAATAAAGGATCGGTTTTCATTTTCGACATTTCAGTAGAGATATCAGAAGAGCTGACTCCGGGGAATCAAGTAGTTACGACTGAATCGTTCAGAAAACTGGAAGGTAAAAAAATACTTGTCGCAGAAGACAATAAAATCAACTTTTTTGTGGCTAACAAATTCCTGTTGGGCTGGGGAATGATTGTATCGCATGCTGAGGATGGTCAGGTAGCCCTGGAAATGATTGAAAAAGAAGATTTTGATATGATCCTGATGGACCTTCATATGCCTATACTGGATGGAATTGAAGCAACCAGAATTATAAGAAAATCAGATAATCCTAAAATAAGAGAAAT
>PMEC01000124.1:0-5806 GCA_003155705.1 Bacteroidales bacterium | reverse complement strand
GTGTGAGGTATGAGGCAGATTATTTTATACAAAATCTGTTTATATAACCTGTAGATTTTTTATTTCCCAGGGTCATGGCTGTTCTGAAATCGTGGCACGCATCTTCTGTTTTTCCATTATTGAGAAGCGCTATACCCTTATTAAACCAGGAATCAGAATTAGCCGGTTGAATGTCGAGTGCCATGCTATAATCATTTATTGCAGAATCCCAAGTTTTGGAAACAAAATATGCATTTCCCCTGTCAATATAACATTCAGGATCGTTTGGGTGAAGTTTCAGATTTCTTGAGAAATAATCAAGTGCCATCAGGTTATCGCCGGATTGAGCTTCTATCTTTCCGGCAAAGCTCAATGCTGCTTTATTTTCGGGATAAAGGTCAAGAAATCTTGTAATATCCTTTATAGCCTTTTCTGTTTCTCCGGTTTTATTATAGCATTCTGCCCTCAGTATGAACAAATCAGCATCTGCAATACCCATATCTATAAGCTCACTGTAAGATTGTGAGGCTCCTGAAGGATTGGCAGATGCTGACTGGGCTTTTGCCAGCAATCTTAAGTAAGTTTCGTTCTTTTTGTCAGCATCCAGAAGCTTTGTCAGGATAGTGGTACTCTCATTATATTTGCCCTGCGACAGTTCTACCATAGCTTTTGCATACCGGGTATTCGGATCGTCACTGTAATCGGCAGTTAGTTCATTTAGCACAGTACCTGCATCTTCTGTTTTTCCGATTGAAACATAATATTCAATTTCCGATATTTTTTTCTCAGGAGTATTATATCTCTCCTTTTTCCAGAACTGTCTCCAATCCGGTGTGTTTTCGATTAATGAAAAGGCAGCATCTAACATAATCATCTTTTCACTTTTCTTAAAAGGTGAGTTTATACTAGTCTCAAGATGACTCAAAGAACTAATTGCATCTCCCTTCAATGCCGATATCCTGGCAAGTCCATATTCTCCTGAGGATATTGATAATGCATTGGCAGACTGGAAATCTGCTGTTGCACTTTTATAATCACCTCCGGCCATATATGCTTCAGCTCTTTCAATATAAAATCTATAGTCCTTGTTTTTCAACAATCCTTCAGACAGAAGCGATATTGCTTCCATGCTTTTCCCTGATTCAATAAATGCTTTTGCCTTTAAAAGGTAATCAACCGGTTGTTGAGCAAAAATCAGACCTGCAAAAGCCAAGGAATTCAACAAAACCAAAAATCTCTTCATCATGAATACAATTAAATTATTTATTCAATTCCTTATTAGTGGCTCCTTTTTCAGTTATTACATGAACAAAACCTGAGAGGTGAAATAACACAACACCTGAAATCCGCCTCTCCCACACATCGCATTCGTAGAAATATACTCCGGGAGATACGACATTACCTTTATAAGTTCCATCCCAGTCAATCTTCGGATCGCTTGCCCGGAATAGCATCAGCCCATTCCTGTTAAATAACTTAAAATCAATTTTTTCAACGAGCCCGGACGTTTTTGCAACCAGTCTGTCGTTGATATTATCTCCATTCGGGGTGAATACATTGGGAATTTCATAAAAGTTGCATGAATCAACACACATCATAGCTGATTTGGCACTCTCATTTCCTGCTAAATCATATGCTGAAATAGAATAACAACCGGCAATTACATCGCCAGTAAAATGTTTGTAAGAAAAGACATTCTTGTCAACGATGGTGGCTAGAATGGAAAGGTCCCCGGCACCTGGAAGTTTATAATATATTTTGTAGCCTGCCACATCAGAAAAGCACCCTGGATCAGACACCTTCCATCTTAACATATTATAAAGGCTGTCGCACTGGGATGATAAATTAAAATCAGGTATGCATGGTGGTTCATTGTCAACAGGCGTCGAACACGCAGATTCTGAAAAATTAATCAGGTTCCTGGGAAGGCCAGGACTTTGGTATGCGCCGGTCGACCTTATAAAATAGCAATACTGTTTCCCGTTTTCCAGTCCAATATCCATATATGTCAGCAAATTGGATGTTCCTACAGAATCATACTTCAATGTTGTTTCATTTTTCCTGAAAATGTCGTACTTACTGTTGATCCATGGGACATTTCTAAGAAAAGTAAATTTTGATTTGCGGTCCCCGGGAAGGACTTCCATGAATAATGATGAGGCATATGAAGGGTCGCCAATCAGGAATCTGTTTCCTGCAGTGTTGTTATATAATTCAATTTTATAAATAAAGGCCTTTGTCTGCGTATTTATCAGAGTATCTACAAAAACCGTATCGTTAAGATTGACACTTGGTATTGATTTGATAAAAGTATAATTCGTACCAGTTACCCCCTCTGCACGATAGATCATGTATTCATATGGACCATAGGCGTTTGGAATAGTATCAAGTCTGTTAGGCTTTTGCCAGGCCAGGTAAATAGAACCATTAACCGGATCGGTATTTCTTACACTTACATTTCTGATCACGGGGAAACCTGAAACCAGCATGGATATAATCTCATTCGATGCTTTGCTCTCAGTTCCATTCGGATATACAGCCACTATCCTGTAAGCGTATTCTTTTCCATACTGCAGACCCTGACCATTGTCCGTATCAATATAAGTAACAGATGAACTTCCTGAAATATAACCGATCTTTACAAATCCGGTCGAAACGGGAAGGCTGGATGTACAGGAATCAGGTTTAAATGAAGTTGCACCCTCCCTCCTGTAAATACTGAAGCCAGCTATGAAAGTCGTACCATAATTCTTCCAGTTAATCCTGATGAATTTTCCTTCCGGAGCAGCCGATGTAATAGATGGTGGAGGACCCAGAACTTTAATTTTAAAATGTTTAATGTCGAACAGCTTCAAATCAGCATTATCATCTTCCGCTTTAATTATTACATCGTAGGGCTGATTTCTGACAACTTTATGACATGGGATCCATCTGAATCTTGATACTGAACTTCCCGGAATCGCGCTGACTTTAATAAATTGAGGGATGCAGTCTGTAAAGCTGAAGATACCCGAGGTTGCCTTTAAAAGTATATTATCTTTATCCTTATCGGTACCAGTAATTAAAAAATTGACAGTATCTCCTGCCTGAACGCACAGGTCTTTGAGGGGTCCGATTACTGGTGGATTGTTTTTTGTATTATAAACCTCTATCTGCATGTCTCTCTCCACAACTCCTATTTTTTTGCCGTTTCTCCATTCCTGTATCTCCATCGCCACATTATATTTACCAGTATCAATAGGTGTATCCCAGACCAGATCTCCGCTTATAGAATCTACATAGAATTTATTTGAAGCTTTTGGGTATGTGTAACCTTCAATGGGTTTACCATCTTCTCTTTCACAAGGTGTTAGCATATAGGATAAGCTATCGCCATCAGGATCATAGGCTGCAGGATTGTGAATGAAAATATGTCCTTTGGCAGCCTTATCATACGGAGGGTTTAAAAGAACCGGAGTAGCGTCCCGGCCCATAGCCGGATTGACAATCAGAGTTGTGTGCAAGGCGAAGACCACATTAACTGAATTTGGAATATTTTTAACGCCATAATTTCTGTTAGGGTCCTGAACAACAATCTTATAAATACCGGGGCCGGGGAACGTATGCGTGGTTATATACACATTTTTACGGTAATAATTAGGCAGGGCAATAATAGAATCTCTGTCAGCGACAGAAGAAGTATTATCTCCCCATTCTACCGTAAGCTGAGGTCTGTCCGCATAACTAAGTGTATAAGTGAACGTGGTTAGTTTAATCTGGTACGTAAGATCAGAAAGTTGTACATAAGTTATTTCTCCGGCTCTGTTATGTGTAGCAGAAAGGTTTAAGAACCAGAAAAAAAGAAAAATCAATATCAGGAGTTTCTTAATCATCTTCATTTTTTTCTCACAATTATTTTACGATGAAATTCTGTTCCTGTTTTTCAGCAGTGAGCTTAATGCCCTCTTCATAGTCACCGTACCTGAATATCAATAAGTTAGATTGATCTTTATAAAGATCTGTCATTATCAGGTTCTTAACCCGATAGTTTTTAGATTTCTTGTTATTGTTGAAAACCAGGTTCATTTTCAATTCACCGTCAGATGATTCCAAAGTTAAGAGTTTGCCATCAAGCTTTTTTCCCTCTGCAAAAATCTGCACCTTTTCATTAAGATATTTCCTCAGAAGTGGTTCAGCTGTTTCCTTCTTTGCAATAAAATCAAATCTTGTGGAATCATCACCCGTCAGTAACCTGTAATCCAATAAAAAGTCATCAGCATAGATTTTCAGAAAAACGTTAAAAGAATCTGATTTTTCAGAATATTCCACACTCAAGAGTGATACATGTAACGGGTGTGTAAGAACAATGAATGACAGAATAAAAAATTTTAACATTTCCCATGGTTGATTACCAGTAAATACCCACAAAAATCAGACCAGAAAGATTCTTATTCAATAATGTTTACACGATCTTTCAGATAATTAACTGACCCGACTTCAATAAATGAAAATCCTGATCCGCCCGAGAAGTTCCCGGCCAGCACAACAACAATATCGTCTGCCTGCAGGTCGTGATCCACTGTAAGGTTTTTTAACGCAATATGGATAAATTCATCAATCGACTTTTTTCTTTCCTGATAACTTGTATAAACACCATAAGAGAGAGCCAGTTCACGCATTGTACGAGTTGAATAGCACTGTGCCAGAATGAGATTGATGCCTCTGTACGCTGCCATATCCCTGATAGATCTTCCAAGGGTTGTATCTGCTATTATGCCTCTGGCTCCTATCCTGATAGAAGTTTTTACAGCCACTTTTGCCAGGTAAGAAGATATTTCGCCCGCAAAATCTGCTGAAGGAAGCTCAAGGTATTTTTCCTTGTTAAATTCCACCTCATTTGCCACTTTCGTCATGGTCTTTACAGATTCCACAGGGTACTTTCCGCTTGCAGTTTCTCCGCTTAGCATAATTGCATCGGTCTGGGAATAAATGGCATTTGCAACATCACTCACTTCTGCCCTCGTAGGTCGTGGGTTAGTGATCATTGAATGAAGCATTTGCGTTGCGACAATGACCGGTTTCCTCTTATGAATACATTTCCCGATAATTATACGCTGAATTCCTGGGATTTTTTCATAAGGGATTTCAATTGCCAGGTCTCCTCTAGCTACCATAATTCCATAAACATTTTCAAGAATTTCATCGATGTTATCTACGCCTTCCTGGTTCTCAATCTTTGCAATTATTTTGATTCCGCTTTCGGCTTCATTCAGAATTGACTGGACATCAAGTACATCCTGCTTTGATCTTACAAATGAATGAGCAATAAACTCTATATTCTGCTCAATTGCCATCTTTATAAACAAACGGTCTTTCTCCGTCAACGATGGCAGACATATCTTGACACCCGGGATATTAACACTTTTCCTCGATCCAAGAAGACCATCATTTTCAACCAGACATTCAAGACTGTTTCCGTGTCTGCCGGTTACTTTCAGTTCTAGCTCTCCGTCATCAATAAGTACCAGTGAACCTAGCGGAATATTTTCAGCAAAAGCTTTGTAAGTTACATTAACTGAGCCATTTTCTGTCTTCTTATCAGGATCACCTGTAATATTTATCGTAGTTCCTTTTCTTAATTGAACGGGAGAATCACAAATTGTTGTCCTTATTTCCGGTCCTTTAGTATCGATAAGAATTGCAATTTTATCAGATACCTCACGGGCATTTTTTATTATTTTTAATGCTCCTTCAATATTGAGATGAGCGGAATTGATTCTTATCACATCCATACCAACTTCAAATAATTCCTTTAGGAATGCCGTTTCACAATTTTTGTCAGATATTG
>PMEC01000134.1:192-11343 GCA_003155705.1 Bacteroidales bacterium | reverse complement strand
TGGAGAATTACGAATTACGAATTACGAATTACGAAAAGCAGAAACGCGATTATAAAGACATGGCTCCTTTCATTGCCGAGAAAGGGTTACGATACGATCTTACGGTTCCCTTTGCAAGATATATCGTTCAACATCAGAATGAGATCACATTCCCTTTTAAAAGATACCAGATACAGCCGGTTTGGAGAGCCGACAGACCCCAGAAGGGCAGGTACAGGGAGTTCTTTCAATGTGATGTCGATGTCATTGGAAGTGATTCATTACTAAATGAATACGAACTTGTAAGAATTATTGATGAGGTTTTTTCCAGGCTTAAAATTAAAGTAGTCATTAAAATTAACAATCGTAAAGTACTGGCAGGCATTGCTGAGATCGCAGGAATATCTGATATGATTACTGATATTACCATTGCTATAGACAAAATTGAAAAGATTGGCATTGAAGCAGTTATTGTGGAGCTTAAAGGGAAAGGTGTTCCAGTGGCCGCTATAAACAAACTTCAGCCGGTATTAAATCTGAATGGCAATACTTCATTCAAGCTTGATAATCTTGAAAAGATCCTGGCAGCTTCTGAAACCGGTACAAAGGGAACCACAGAGCTCCGGACCCTTTTTGGGTACCTGGATAACAGCACATTAAACTCTTCTATGGAACTGGATCTGACTCTGGCCAGAGGATTAAATTATTATACTGGAGCAATTATTGAGGTCAAGTCGAAAGATATTAATATTGGCAGTGTTTGTGGCGGAGGCCGTTATGATGATCTTACCGGGATTTTCGGAATGCCGGGAGTCTCAGGTGTAGGTGTCTCTTTCGGAGCCGATAGAATATATGATGTCCTCTCAGGTCTTAACCAGTTCGAAACAATTAAAACATACGGTCAATCGGCAATGATCATAAATTTTGGAGAAAAAGAACTTAATTATAATCTAAATATTCTGGCTATCATTCATCAGATTGGAATCACGGCAGAGATATTTCCTGAACCTGCAAAAATGAAAAAACAATTGGCATACGCAGATTCTAAAAAGGTAACTTATGTCCTTATGGCAGGTGAAGATGAAATAAAGGACGATGATGTGACTGTTAAGAACATGCTCACCGGCGAACAGGTTAAAATAAAAGTGAACAGACTGCTCTCTTTCTTTAAATAAAAATCTATTATCTTATTGTAAATTAGCTCCTTCACCCCACGGGAGGAGTCTCAATTGCTATCGGGAGTGGATGGGGGTTATAAAGGTCGCTTTCCCGGGCCTTTCTGCTGAAGATTATTTCGCAATGGTTGATTGTCCTTAAGTTCATTTAACAACTGTAGCCTGTATTGATTTTCAGCCTGATATAGTCTTATGATTTTTGCCGGCGCCAATATCTCTTTGAACTTTTTATGGTATTCCTGCGCAAGTGCAGCTTCCTGTACCTGCAACGCTACATGTTTATCACCGGCTTCGATCAACTCTTTTTCTGTCATATTGAGCTCATTCTGGTTGAAATTTCTGTTCAGAGCCTGCCTCTCTGTCTGAATGGCATTTCTCTTATCCTGGAATTCATTATATACCGGCCAGAATTTCTCAGCTTCCTGTGAAGTCAGGTTCATTCTTCTTGTAAAAAAGGCAATCTTATAAGCATTCAACTTATCAAGATTTGGGTTCTGCGCGTTTACCTGAATTAAAGGGAAAACTACCAGAACAATAAGTATTAAAACCGCTCTTTTCATACTTAATATTTTAAAGTCGTTCATAAATTTCATTTATATCAATATTTTCAAAAACAAGATAATCAATTATCTCACTACTGTTTAAATCAGAATGAGCAAAAACGGGTGCAACTGTTCCGGTATTCTCCTCAAGTGTGAGGTTATCAATATCGTTCAGGTAATGATCAGAAAATTCATTAAGTGTAATCTCAGGCAAAACTGGTTTATCATCTCTTGAAGAAAAATTATGGATAGCCATGTAACTTAATACGGCCAATATTGCAACAGATGCTGCAATTGCAAGGTATGGTCTTAATTTTCTGTACAAACCAATGTTTTTCTTTTCAGATCTGTAACCTGAGGTCGAGGAGATTATCTTCCTGTTGACCTCTTCAAAGTAGTTTTCCGGAACTTTAAAAGGATTCTTATCTGATATGTCTATAATTTGTTTCATCATCATTTAGATAAATAAGTTTAAGAAAGGTTTAACCATTAGAAATAATATTTTCAATTTTCTTTACTGCATGGTGGTATGATGCTTTCAGTGCACCGACAGATGTATCAAGGATTTTGCTCATTTCTTCATAAGTCATGTCATTAAAGTATTTGAGATTGAAAACGATACGTTGTTTTTCTGGAAGCCGGAGTATTGCATTCTGTAGTTTTATCTGTGCTTCATCACCATCAAACCATGTGCTTCCTTCCTGTGAATTTGCAAAATAGCTGCCAAGGTCATCTATCGGTACTGCAGCATTTTTTTTTCTTTTATTTATTATTGCTAATGATTCATTAGTCGCGATTGCATATAACCATGTATATATTGAACTCTCATTTCTGAAATTGTCAATATTCCTCCATGCATTTATAAATGTATTTTGAAGTGCATCATCAGCATCTTCATGAAGGATTACTATCCGGCGTATATGCCAGTAAAGCTTTGAACTATATCTCTCCACTACAATCCTGAATCCTTTGTCAACATTTGACTTTAGAAGTTCAAAAATATCCCCGTCCGGATTATTCATGTCAACCTGTAAATCTTTTTATTCCTTTGATGAAGAAATTAATCAAAGGTTTAAAGATAGGGAATGAATTTTATTGTAGGGACAAGTCATGACATGTACCTGCTTTTTTGATAAATTTGTGACCGAATAACGAATATGATATTAAAATGGCTCTGCAATGCGGTATAATCGGAATTACAAATGTCGGTAAGACAACAATTTTTAATTGCATATCAAATACTAAGGGTGAAACAAATGCATTTGCTTTCAGTGCAACAAAATCAAATATAGGCGTTGTTCAGGTCCCGGATCCAAGGTTGTATGAGCTTGAAAAACATCAGGTTACAGACAAAATAATTCATACAACTGTTGAGATTGTAGATATCCCGGGATTGGCAAAAGGTTCTAACAAAGGAGAGGGGGTGGGTAATAAGTTTCTTGGTGATATAAGGAATACTGATGCACTGATACATGTCCTGAGGTGTTTTGATAACGATTCACTTCCTCATATTGATGGATCAATTGATCCGGTCAGAGATATGGAAACTGTTGATCTTGAACTGCAGGTGAAAGATCTCGAGTCCGTGGAAAAAAAGCTTCAACGGTTGGAAAGAGCAGCCAAGACAGGAGACAAGGATGCAAAACATGGAGTCGAAGTACTGAACAGATTTAAAGACCATTTTGAGGGATTCAATAATGCACGTACACTTGAGATAAAGGACGAGGATAAAAAACATGTTGATGATCTTTTCCTTCTCACAAGGAAACCTGTGATGTATGTCTGCAATGTCGATGAGAAATCGGCAGTTTCAGGGAATAATTATGTTGAAAGGGTGAAAGAATTTTTGAAGGGGAAAAATGCTGAGATACTGATAATTGCCGGGGAAACTGAAGCAGAGATTGCTGAACTCGAAAACAGAGAGGATCGTTTGGCGTTTCTTAAGGATGTTGGCCTTTCTGAACCTGGGGTTGATAAGCTTGTAAGAGCAGCTTATAAGATGCTTAATCTTCAGACCTTTTTTACCGTCGGACCAAAAGAAATAAGGGCATGGACAATAAAAAAAGGAATGACTGCTCCATTGGCCGCGGGAGTTATTCATAGCGATCTTGAACGCGGTTTTATAAGAGCTGAGGTCATGCGATACAACGATTTCATAACACTTGGTTCTGAGCATTTCTGCAAAGAAGCGGGCAAGTTTTATATTGAAGGCAAAAATTATGTTGTCCAGGATGGCGACATTCTTCATATCAGATTCAACGTTTAAAATATGGCATGACGAAACGCTTACTGATATTGTCGTTATTATTTGCACGGGTTATTACCCTCTCGTGGTCTCAGGACGCAAATAAAGACAATCAGTTACGTAATCTGGTCATTGAGTACAGGCAGGCAGAAGTTACTATTCCTTACCCGGGTTCCGTAGTCATGGACATACTGACAAAAAACGTTTCAATAACTTCAGTTAAGGACAAAAAGGTAATCATAAATCTTTCACCCCGTACTATTGATTGGTTTATTGCAGGAAATTTTAATTATTTAATTCTTGATAGAGAGGATAATAAGGGAATTGTATCTGCCAAATCAATAATCCAGGCAATGGATTGGCAGAGTTACCCGACATATTCTCAGTACGATTCAATTATGAAGAATTTTGCCTCTGCCTATCCCTCTCTTTGTCATCTTGATACTATCGGAAAAAGCATAAACGGGAAATATGTTCTTGCCTTGAAGATATCCGATAACCCAAGTCTGAATGAAGATGAACCAAAGGTATTTTATTCTTCCACTATCCATGGGGATGAAACCGGGGGCTTTGTTTTAATGTTGCATTTTGCCGATTATTTACTGAAAAACTATAATCTTGATACCAGGGTAAAAAACCTGGTTGACAACCTTGAGATTTGGATTAATCCACTTGCAAATCCCGATGGTACTTATGGAACAGGTAATGCAATCTCTTCATCATCAACAAGGTATAATGCAAACGGTTATGACCTGAATCGTAATTTTCCGGACCCGGTCACACCTTATACTTCCAGTAATATAGAGCAAAAAGAGACCATCGATATGGTCAGATTCATGAGGAAACATAGGTTTGTTATCTCAGCCAATTTTCATGCGGGTGATGAAGTTGTTAATTATCCATGGGACTATTTCTATAACAAAAAATCAAAGTATCATGCCGATAATACATGGTTTAAAAGTATATCAAGGGCATTTGCCGATACGGTTCATGTTTATGGGCCAGCAGGCTATATGACAGAATTAGATAATGGTATTACTTTTGGAGCTGACTGGTACAGCATCACAGGTGGAAGGCAGGATTTTATCACCTGGAACCTGCAGGGAAGAGAAGTCACAATTGAACTTGATGTTAATAAGGAAACTCCTGCGGCCCAGCTGACGTTACTTTGGCAATACAACTGGCGTTCACTGATGGGATATCTTGAGAACGCTCTGTTCGGTATACATGGCCTTGTTAAGGATGCCCACACTTCAGTACCTGTGCCGGCAAAAGTCTTTATATCTGGTCATGATGTCGACAGTTCACAGGTTTATTCTGATACTCTGTCAGGCAGTTTTANNCGGAGATTCCATTATTATTTCCAAATCCTGCATCATCTTTTATCATGGCTAAGTTGCCTGAAAAACTTAGTGGGAAGGTTAATATTAAGATTATTAGTCAGTCAGGTATGAAAGTGGCTGATTATTTTAAAGATTTCTTATCCGGCTATCCCCTGGAGATTGATCTGAGAGGTCTGGCCGGAGGAGAATATACAATTATTTTTAAGAATACAGCTTCAGGAATATTATACCGAGGCAGAATAGTGGTAATCGGGAGATCATTCTGATTATTTGTAATTTATCCGGACAAAATAATAAAATGGTCCGTTAGCTGCTATTAATTGGCAGAATCTCTGGCCAGCATTATTACNNCAAATCTTGACTTTAACACATGCCTTGTATGAGAAGTTTTAAAATAATGAATATTACGATTTAACTATATGATTTTCAAGGGTATTCTTACTGCTAATCTATTATGTTATCTTATTTTAAATGTCTCAGGACAAGGAGCTTATATTCCACCGGAAAAACCTAAACTGGTTATCGGAATTGTTGTTGAACAGCTTAGGTATGATCAGCTTGAGAAATTCAGGGACAGGTTCAGTGAAAACGGTATACGGCGGTTACTGAATGAAGGTACATATTTTAAGAATGCTTCATATAATTACATGCTTACACAGTCGGCTCCTGGCCATGCAACAATTGCCACCGGAACTGAGCCAGCTTTTCATGGAATAACTTCTGATAACTGGTATTTGCCTCTTAGAAATGAAATGATCTATTGCACTCAGGATAACACTGTCAATCCGGTTGGTGGAAGTTTTGAAGCAGGGTTGCATTCTCCTGTGAATATGCTGGCATCAACATTTTCAGATGAGCTGAAAATGGCTACAAACGGAAAGGCGAAAGTTTTTTCAATCGGATTAAAAGAAAGTTCAGCAATTCTTTCAGCCGGACATTCAGCAAATGGTGTTTACTGGTATGATAATACAACTGGTACCTGGATGTCAAGCACCTGGTATATGGATAGTTTGTCTGCCTGGGTTAACGACTTCAATGCAATGCGGTTATCAGATTCTTATCTGAATAGTTCATGGTCTCTTCTGAGGCAGAAAGAGGATTATGCCGATTGCCTTCCCGATTCAAATAGTTTTGAAGCGGGCTTTGGTGGAGTATCTTTTTTCCCATATGATCTTAAAAAAATGAGCTCCAAAGGTCTGATAAATGTAAAACGAGATTATTCGATTCTTCGGGAAACACCTTTTGGGAACTCTTTCACAAAAGATTTTGCAATACGACTTATCAGGGAGGAGAAATTAGGCAGACATGATATGACAGATTTCCTGGCCATATGTTTTTCCTCAACAGATTATATCGGGCATCGTTTCGGTCCATCATCTGTTGAAACCGGCGATGCAATCCTGAGGCTTGATAAAGACATTGAACAGATTCTGAATTTTCTTAACGACAGCATTGGAAAGAGGAATGTACTTATCTATTTCACTGCTGCACATGGTGTTTCAGAAATTCCGGCAGTTCTTGAAAAAAACAGGATCCCTGCCGGCTATTTCAAACAAACCGAAGCCATGCAATTACTTAAAAGTTATCTGAATGCTGCCTACGGACAAGGCGATTGGGTAAAGGGCTATTATGAAAAGCAAATCTTCCTTAACAGGATTTTAATTGAAGATGCTAAAATAACGCTTGAAGATATTCAGAAAAAAGTATCAAGATTCATGGTCCAGTTTTCAGGCGTAGCTTCAGCCTATCCATATACGGCATTTGAAACAAATGATTTTAGTAACGGTAATCTGAAGAGAATTATGAACAGTTTCACTCCACAGAGATCAGGCGATGTTATTATCACACTTAATCCAGGCTGGGTTGAAAAGAATGATTATGTAACAGACTATAATTCCCCTTATGAATATGATTCTCATGTTCCGCTGATCTGGTACGGATGGACTGTTAACCGGGCTACTGTGACGAGAAAAGTCAACCTGACAGATATTGCTGCCACATTATCATCTCTGTGTAAGGTACCATATCCTGATGCCTGCACTGGCGAACCACTGATAGAATTGATGAGATAGGATATAAATCACAGGAATTCAAATTAGACTTATTGTCATTAATGTGCGAATGAGTCCCTTATTTTGCAGGCATCTATGAGAAGTTGCGGATTCTGTTCGCAACCGTTTCCCAGAATGATCATATCTGCTCCGGCAGAATATGTTTCATTAATCTCTTCAATTGATCTTAATCCTCCCCCGACGGCAATTGGTATGCTGATATTTTCTCTTACAGACTTAATAACAGCAACGGGTACTGGTTTAATAGCACCACTGCCAGCTTCAATATAGATCAGTTTCATACCAAGCATCTCTCCGGCAAGCGCTGTAGCAACGACTATATCTGTTTTATCACAGGGAATAGCNNTCGGTCTGGCTCATATATTCCACCGATGATTTAGTCCCACAGTTTATAAGAATATAACCTGTTGAGATGAGCTTGTTCCTTATATCCTTAAGATATGGAGCTGCAAGTACATGATTACCAATTAATAATTCAGGATTCCGTCCCGAAATAAGGGAAAGCAAAAGTATCGCATCTGCATCATGCGTCAATTGAAGGAGATTCCCGGGAAATAATATTACCGGTATATTACATTTCCCTTTAATGGATCTTATTAACTGGTCAATCCCGGTAAATGTAAGACTTCCTCCCGCGAGAATATAATCAGTTCTGCTTTCGATGGCAATCTCCAGAATTCTTGTAAGGGACTCTCCGGCAGTCTTATCAGGATCAAGAAGCAGAGCAACACTCTTTTTTACAGGAAAATTATCTGTTCTCATCATAATTCTTTTTTGTCCAAACTATAGCGTAATTATCGTATCGGGTATAAAAAAGATCAAAGGATTCCCTGATCTTATCAGTATGAACCTTTCCTTTAAGCTCACCCGAGTCCATAAGTTTAAAAGGTTCAATTGTAATATTATTCCGGATACTTATACCCTCCTTGTCACATATCTTATAAAGAGCTTCTTTTGCACACCAGTGCAGATAAAGTTGATATTTGCGGTTTTCCGGATCTTTAATTACCTTTTCTTTCCTGTTCATGAATTTGAAAGCAAACGCAGATATATTTACACTCATGTATTCAAGATCTATTCCGACTTTTTCATTAGTACTCAATAGAATGGCTGTCAGTTTGTGTGAATGAGAAATACTAATAAAATGAGAACCGTCTTTCAGAAAAGGCTTGTTATTTTTATTATAAACTATCCTTGATTCTTTACCCAGCAATTCGGAAAGGAGGGCCCTGACACTCAGAAATTCTAATTTTCGCGAATTACTTCTGAAACCTCGGTATTTCTTTTTTTCTTCGGGATCCAGTACAACAGATTCCAGAAGGGTCTTGAGATCTTCCTCAATCTTCCAGACACCCAGGATGGAGTACTCGTTAAGAAAATGTTTTGTTATGCACCCCATTAATTCTCAGAATGAATTATTTGTCCTTCCATGAAAATGTCTCAACCAAATGTATTATATCTTCCCTGAAAAACTGAATAACCGGTGCCAAAGAATCTGCATCGGGTTCCACTGAAAAATATAATGCACCACGCAGGAAATTCTTTGTGCTGTCTGTAAGGAAAAACTGAATTGATGATGCAGTATTCCCTTTTATGTCATATAATATGCCATAGACTTTGTTCTTAGGATTCTGCCAGGGTTTTTCAGTTATTGCATCAGCTTTTATCGCATGGCTGTATGCCATGTCGTTTGTTTCTTTAAGGATTACCCCAAGGTTCTTATTAACAGGTTTGTAACTAAAATGAATTGTTGCTTTATAATGCGGAAATACAAGGTTAAACCAGCAAGGTTCGCTATTCTTGCCAACATCATAAGAAATATGGCCATAAACAGGATATTCGAATACAAAAGGACATATTGTATCATAAAGCCTGTATTCTTTTACCGGAAGATCAATCCTGAAGTACCCTCTTGGTTTTGGCACTGCCCTTTCCCTGCAGCCAAACTGGAATGAAACCAGAACAAGCGGTATCAGATATTTAAACTTCAGGTTTCTTGACATCATTTTTATCTTTTGAAACGCGTATTTCCCTGATTCTTCTTTTGTCTGCCGATTCAATCCGGAATTTAAATTCATGCAACTTAATTTCCTGACCATTTTGAGGTATTTCTCCTGTGATCTCAAGTATGAGTCCGGCAAGTGTCTCAGATTCTCCTCTTACATCTTCAAAAGGATCTCCTTCAATATTATATACTCTATAGAAATCGTTCAGTAATACTTTTCCCTCAAAGATATAAGTATTCTCATCCACTTGCCTGTACATAATCTGATCATCATCATTCTCATCACCTATTTCTCCGACGATCTCTTCCAGAATGTCTTCAAGAGTAACAATACCAGAGGTTCCGCCATATTCATCAATAACCACAGCCATATGAATCTTCTTCATCTGAAACTCTTTGAGAAGATCATTTATCTTTTTCGTCTCCGGAACAAAATAAGGAGGTCGTAGCAAAGCCTGCCATTTGAATGAATCCGGATTGTTAGTGTATGGAAGGACATCTTTGGCATAAAGAACCCCCTTCACGTTATCGAACGATCCGGAATAGACAGGAATTCTTGAAAACCCCGATTCAATTATCTGTGGGATAATCTTACTAAAACCGGACCTGATATCGAATGCAGTAACATCGACCCTCGGACACATTATCGCACTTACATTTATATTGCCGAATTTGACAATCCCTTTAAGTATTTTTTCATCCTCATGAATGTCATCTGAAGTGAGTTCAAGTGCATCTGAAAGATCATTCATACTCAGATTGTTGTGCCCGGGAATCGTTCTTCTTTTGACAAAGGATGTCGAAAAAATGAGAACTGAAGTTACAGGTCTGAAAATCTTCTCGAGCAATAAAATCGGCAATGACATAAATAATGCCACCGGAACAATATTCTTGGTTGCATAAACCTTTGGCATTATCTCACCAAAGAAAAGAATAAGAAAAGTTATAATAACAACTTCGATAACAAACCCCAATACAGGTGAATTGCTGAAATTGAATGATCTGCTGCTTAAAAAAGTGGCCAGAATAACAATTGATATATTAATAGAGTTGTTTGCAACAAGTATTGTACTTAATAGCTTCTGCGGCATGCCACAAAGTTTTAAAACACCCTTTGAGCGCTTGTTTTTTGATGTTTTAAGTTTATTTATATCCGCCGGGCTGAGTGAGAAAAATGCTACCTCAGAACCTGACATTAAAGCTGAAATAAAGAGAAGTATTATAAGAATAACTATCCCGATAATCGTTTTAAAGTCAGGAGTATTGACAATTGTGTCTGGAAGAGACTTAATATTTGCAAGAAGAATTCCTGGTTCCAATTGAAGCTGGTTTTGTTGACACTAAAAAGGCAGGTCATCTTCGTTTTTGCCACCAGGAATTCCTTCATCGAAAGATTTTTCCTGTTTGCCACCATTATTTACTGACCCTTCTGAACTGATGTAGTCATTTTCAATTGTATCATTTGAAGAAGAAATGTTCGTTTTTGCCGCGCCTGTCTCAGACTTAATTCCGGTCTCAGATGATCCTGATTCATGCGTTTGATTTGTGCCCGGAATTCCGGATCTTTTTTCAAGTACCACAAGCGTATCCCCGAGTATCTCTGTAATGTACTTGTTATTTCCATCCTTGTCTACATATGACCTTGTTTTTATCTTTCCTACTATATAGATCTGAACCCCCTTTTTAATGGTCTTTTCTGCAACCTCTGCGAGAGCCCTCCAAAGCACAATATTGTGCCATTCTGTGGATGTGATAGTTTCTCCCTGCTGGTTTGTGTATGTCTCACTTGT
>PMEC01000134.1:0-160 GCA_003155705.1 Bacteroidales bacterium | reverse complement strand
GTTCTAAATAATTATAATATATGAAGAATCTTACGAAGGACAGACCCGAATTATTTGTTACAAAAGTGGCAATATTTGCTATTTCACTGTATTTAAGGCGATAATATTGCCTGAAAAATAAAAAATTATGTAAGTGTTTCAATTTAAACAAATAATATTT
>PMEC01000113.1 GCA_003155705.1 Bacteroidales bacterium | reverse complement strand
AACGAATTGTTTTCTGTTGTGACAGCATACAATTTGTTTTTTGCATCATCCAGTGCTATTCCTGTAATTGAGATCTTAACTGGCCAGGGCTTCCCGATCTTAATTGTATCAAAAATTGCAAGATGGTTGTTGGCGGTTGAGTATTTTAGGATAATATTATCATTCCCGCCGGAAGCATAAAGATATTTTCCATCCGACGAAAAGGTCAGTCCAAGCCATGACTTCCCAATTACAATTGAATCGAGGATAACCTGCTTCTCAAGATCAATAAGTTCAATTGATTGAGTACTTTCACCATTATTTGTGACAGCAGCAATATTTTCAGAGGGTGCGATTGATATATTCAGTGGCAGATCACCTAAAGGAAGAATTTTTCCGACCGGAGTCAGCTTCCACCCATTAGGTAAAGCAACTCTGTGTGATTCAATTTCGCTTAATGTCTGAGCCTGAATTTGAGCAGTTATTACGATCAGAAATATCTGTCCGAGAATCAGTATCCTTAGCTTTAAACCCAAAATTTTCATTTTACATATTTTTAAGAGTTTTCTTCAAAATAATTAAATCAAATGTCGCATTAATTCCTATATATTTACGTTTTCATTTTCGAAAACTTATTCAAAGTTCAAAGCAGAGCATATTAAGGAATGGGATATTTCTTTAAGAATTTAGCAGGAAAAGAAAACAGATTTACGAATTACAGGAAGTTTTTGACAAGTATATTATTTATTGTCATTTCCGGTTTTTTATCAGGACAAACAGTTCATGATACACTTCCTTCAAAAGTAACTTTATCACAATGTATAACCTATGCATTGGCCAACCAGTCTTTGATCAAACAATCCCTGACTGATGAAGAAATTACAAGAAGAGAGATAAGAATTGCTCTCTCCGGATGGTATCCTCAACTTGAATTTGATGCAAACTTGCAGCATAATATTCAGATCCCTGCAGCTTATTATCCTGATGTGACTAATCCTCCGACATATGCCCCATTCATTCCTTTTCCGTCGACAACAAAAAATGGATCAACAGGAGTTTTTTCTGCTAACCAGACTTTATACAGTAGCAATTTACTTTTTGCAGCCAGGACTTCCAGAGATCTTCAGACACAGGCTTCACAAAACACTCAAAATTCAAAGATTAATACATATGTTGATGTAACTAAAGCTTTCTTCAATGTGCTACTGACTGAGGAGCTGCTTAATGTTCTCAATGAAGATATACTGCGCCTGCAGAAAAATTATAAAGATGCTTTCAGTCTTTATCAGAATGGACTTACAGATAAGATAGATTACCAGCGTGCGGGATTATCTCTCACAAATGTTCAGGCGCAAAAAAAATCTGCCGAAGAAGCGCTGAAGGCAAAATATTCTGTATTAAAACATCTTATGGGAGTAGTTCCTGAAAAACAGCTGACGGTCTCATATGATTCTTCCAAATATGAAAATGAAATATTCATAGATACAACAAAGAATCTGGATTATGACAAACGTNNACTTTATCTGCATTCTATGACTACAACCTCCAATATCATAATGACCAGTTTTCCGATTTATATAACGTCAACACACCAAGTTCATTATTCGGATTGAAATTAACTCTTCCCCTGTTTCAGGGAATGAACAGGCTGGAGCATCAGAGCAAAGCAAAGCTTCAATACCAGAGACTTCAGTTTGGAATGGACTTTCTGAAAAGCGAGATCAGCAGTGAATATGTTATGGCTCTTTCTGCTTATACAGGCAACCTGAATGAGCTGAGAATCGCAAAAAACAATATCACTGTTGCGAGAGATATCTTTAACACCGTTAAGCTACAATATGATAAAGGGATTAAGGCATATCTCGAAGTTATAGTTTCTGAGACAGATTTGCGGACAGCAGAACTAAACTATTTAAATATACTTTTCCAGGTGCTTTCAAGTAAGATGGATCTTGAAAAAGCATCAGGAGATATAAAAATCAATTGACCGGAATAATGAACCTTTTTTGGTAATAAATACCCGACTTAAAATTGAACTTATGTACAAAATATCTGTCATAATAATCTTTTTTGCACTTGTTGCAGGTATGATATCCTGCAACGGAGGTGCAGCCAATAAAAAGACGGATGTGCCTGCCATCCCCGTTACTGTTACAAACGTCAGCTTAACAAAAGCTGTATTTTACAATTCATATCCTGGAAATATTGTGGCGTTGAAAGAGGTAGAGATTCGCGGGCAGGTTAGCGGATGTATAACCGGAATTTATTTTATCGAGGGAAAAACGGTTCATTCTGGGGAGAAATTATATGAAATTGACCGTCGCAAATATCAGGCGGATTATGAAGCAGGTCAGTCAAACGTTAAGATTGCTGAAGATAATCTCGAGAAAGTTCAGCGCGATGCCGATCGTTATACTGATCTTGCAAAGCAGGATGCTGTCGCGAAACAGCTTTTAGACAATGCTATGACAGATCTTAAAAACGCCAGGCAACAGGTGGCTGCTGCAAATTCAGGATTGATAAAGGCTAAAACTGATTTTGATTATTCTTTAATCTACGCCCCTTTTGATGGAACAATAGGTTTTTCCAGTGTTAAACTTGGTGCACTCATTACTCCCGGACAAACCCTTCTTAATATTGTATCTTCAGATGACCCGATGGGTGTTGATTTTGAAATAACCGAAACTGAGCTTAGCCGTTTTCAGCAGCTGGAGAATGCCCCAATTTCGCAGATTGATTCAACATTCAGAATTACTCTGCCCGATAATTCAATTTATCCAAATATTGGAAAGATAAGTGTCATTGACAGGGCTGTTGACCGGCAGACGGGAACAATAAGGGTTAGGATAATTGTTCCTAACCATGAAAGAATGCTGAAACCCGGTATGAGTTGCAAAGTCCTTGTTCTCAATGAAAATGCAGGTCAGCAGGTACTTATTCCATTTAAGGCAGTACTTGAGCAATTGGGTGAATATTTTGTCTTTACAGTAAAAGATAAAAATGTTAAACAGGTAAAAGTGTCGCTTGGCCCCAGGGTCAATTCAAATGTTGTCATATTAAAAGGGCTCCAGGGTAATGAAACGATAGTTGTCGATGGCATACAGAAACTGCATGATAGTTCGGAGATCACAATTGCCCCACCCCAAAAACAATAATATTTTGATAAAGGAAAGTAAACCATTTAAAGCCTGATAATTATTTCATGATATCCGATACCTTCATAAAACGTCCGATCACAGCAATAGTAATTTCAATGGTCCTGGTTATAGTAGGAACATTGGCAATTCTTAGCCTGCCTGTCAGTCAGTATCCTGATATTACACCTCCAGTAGTGCGCATATCAAGTCAGTATGTCGGTGCTGACGCAACAACTGTTGAACAAACCGTCACTACACCAATTGAAATCCAGGTAAATGGAGTTCCGGGACTTAATTATCTTCAAAGCAACAGTAATAACGATGGTAGTTCCTCAATAAATGTCTATTTTGATATAGGTACTGATATTAGTAATGCCACTACTGAAGTTCAGAACAGGGTAAATATCGCAACTCCTATTCTGCCTGATGAAGTGAAAAGATTGGGAATTACAGTTCGCAGACGTAATCCGAGCGGACTTTTAAATGTAGCTATCTTCTCTCCCAAAGGCACACATAATATTCAGTTTCTTGATAATTACACTAATATATTTGTCAGGGATGCTCTTTTGAGGGTTAAGGGTGTCGGAGATATATTTACGAGGACAGATGATTTCAGTATGCGTATCTGGCTTCAACCTGATAAGATGGCAAGCCTCGGGTTAACAGCTTCTGACATTTATAATGCCATTCAGGAACAGAATATTCAGGTGGCTGCCGGTTCATTTGGTACACCCCCCCAGCCCAACGGTCAACCTTTTGAATACAAAGCAATTGTCAATGGAAGACTCAGCAGTGCAGATGATTTCAGCAGGATCATTGTCAGGGCTAATCCTGCTGATGGTTCCATAGTTTATTTAAAGGATATTGCACGTGTTGAGTTAGGTAAATTCAATTATTCAGGAGTGTCATTTGTCGACAAGCAACCTGCTTCATATATGATGATATACCAGACTCCCGGCAGCAATGCTCTTGATGTAGCCGATGGTATTTACAAGGCTTTGGTTCAGCTCAGCAAGTCTTTCCCAAGCGATGTTGCTTATAATGTACCTTTTGAATCTGTTACAGTTGTAAAGGCGTCTATAAGTGAAGTTGTCAAAACTCTGCTTGAGGCATTGGCGCTTGTAGTACTGGTGGTATTTATCTTTCTGCAGGACTGGCGTTCCACTATTATTCCGGTTCTGGCAATCCCAGTGTCAATAATAGCCACTTTCATTTTCTTCATACCCCTGGGGTTCACAATTAATAAGCTTACACTCTTCGGCTTTGTTCTTGCAATCGGTATTGTTGTGGATGATG
>PMEC01000066.1:32158-59657 GCA_003155705.1 Bacteroidales bacterium | reverse complement strand
ATTCCTCATTCAATTATTATCCCGGATTGCTGATCTGGCACTCCATAGATCTGATCCACTGGGAAAGAATCTGCCATGCCCTGTATCAGAATGTTGGTTCGGTCTGGGCTCCCGATCTGATAAGGTATAAAGAGACTTATTATATCTATTTTCCCGCCGGTGGTACAAACTGGGTGGTTACAGCACAATCAGCAAGCGGTCCCTGGAGTGAACCAAAAGATTTAAAACTGAAAGGATTTATTGATCCGGGTCACATGGTTACGCCGGATGGCAGGCGTTATCTGTACCTTTCAAAAGGTTACATAGTTCAATTGGCTGAGGACGGGTTATCAACGGTTGGCGAACCAAAATTCATTTATGACGGTTGGAAATTCCCTGAAACCTGGAGTACCGAATGTTTCTGTCTGGAATCGCCCAAATCGACTGTCAAAGACGGATATTTTTATCTGACAGTTGCTGAAGGAGGAACAGCGGGTCCGGCAACTTCGCACATGGTGGTTTCAGCACGGTCAAAATATCCATTTGGTCCATGGGAGAATTCACCTTATAATCCAATTGTACATACTGCAAACCGGGAAGAACTCTGGTGGAGCCAGGGACATGGGACACTGATTGATGATATAGACGGTAATTACTGGATCATGTATCATGGTTACGAAAAGGGTTTCCATACCCTGGGCAGACAAACGTTAATGCTGCCCTTAAAATGGACTGCGGATGAATGGTTTCGAGTTCCTGAAGGAGTGAACAGTGGTGATACAATTTACAAACCGGCTGGTTTGCATTCTGTGACTGACAACGGACTTTCTGATGATTTTACCGGAAAAAAACTCGGATTACAATGGCAATTTTATAAAAAATATACACCTGAACGAATTTCACTGAATGATGGCCAATTAGTACTGAGGGCTGAAGGAAACTCGTTTGACGATAGTTCTCCCCTGCTGGTAAATGCCGCCGATCATAAATACGAAATAAGGGTAGAATATACAATCGATGCAGGTGCAACGGCAGGCCTCTGCTTGTATTACAATGAACTGGCCAATGTTCGGATTTCCGTTGATACAGCCAGGTTTACTGTTTTTGTTCAGAAGAATGCCAAAATCAGCACGATGAATGTCTCAGGAAATCATGGTTATCTCAGGATTCTGAATGACGATAATGAGGTGAGTTTTTATTTCAGCACAAATGGTAATAGTTGGACCCGGATTGAAAGAACCATCGATGCAACCGGTTATAACCACAATGTTTTCGGAGAATTTCTAAGCCTCAGACCTGGTCTTTTTGCTTTTAGAAAGGGTGAAGTGAAATTTGACAACTTTATTTATAAGAAACTATAAGAAGCTGAAAGGGAAAGGGGTGTAAGTTGAAATGTTGAAATGTTGAAAAGTTGAAATTTTCGACCTTTAAACTCTTCAACTCTTCAACTCTTTTTTAATTCATCTTAATAATCGATATGGGTTTGTACAGTGGTCCTGATGGCAGAAGGACACTTTCATAATACACTATTTCAGGAATAGTTACACCCTGAAATGGGATATCACTGTATTTCAGGATCAGTTTCTGAAGATTATCTTTATCCTTCAGATTCTTAATCCTTGCAACTGTAAGATGTGGCTTGAACTGCTTATCCTCTAGTTTTATATTCAATTCTTCAAGGCCTCTTTTTACTTTTTCATGCGCGATAATTAAGCTGTCGGGATTTTCAATAGCTGTCCATATAATTCTTGGATCCTTGAAGTTTCTGAATACTCCAAAACCGATTAATTGGAAATTAATTATTCCGAAACTTTCAAAGTCATTAATCAGCATTGATTCAATTCTTTTAATCATGGGTTCTTCAGTACTGCCTATAAAGGCGAGAGTGACATGCATATTACTGATATCAACCCATTTAATATCTTCATTTTTCAGTCCTGACCTGAGATTGGAGATCGCTGCTTTAAGTTCACCCGAGGCATCTACCCTGACACCAATAAAAGTCCGCTTCATCATTAACAAATAATACTAATTACAACCGGCCTGCATCAATTTCAGCAATAATCATTTCGATAAGAAAATCATCGCCGACAGGATCGTATTCCTCTTTCAGATTTGTTCCGAATAACCTTGCTATACCTTGCCAGAAAGCAGCGGTAATCTTACCACGATATTCTTTTATCAGGTCGTATGAAGTATTCTGAGTCTCTCTGTCAATAAGCCTTATGAGTATCATTCCCTGAGTAACAGTCATTTCTTTCATGTCATTCTCATAATCTTTAAACACCTGTTTTTCAATGTCTTTGATATATTTTTTTCTCTCCTTATCATCAGGCAGTTTTTCCAAAGCAGCATTGACATCCTTAAGTTTGTCCCTGACAATAATTGAATAAGGATAGGCCTTTTTTACGTTATAGACCAGCCTTTCATATTTCCAGAGCTGAAAACCGGTAAAAAACTTCCGTTCCCCAGAAATGGTCACTTCTTTAATTTCAATCTCAGGAAGTTTTTCACCGTCCCTTTCCACCTTCTGAATCACATAAAACCGTTGCTGGAGAGTATCAACCATATGCCATACGCTATCCTTCTGTGCTGACACATAAGCAAGCGGAGTCATCATTAGTAATATGAGTGATAAGAATCTCACCTGAGAATATTTTTACAAATTTATCAAATAATAAACTACGATTTGCAATACAGATTTTATCCAAAACTATGCCAGAAATGATTAAAACGGAAATTGAATCTTTTGTTTTGGTAAATCAAAAAGGTATTTTTGAAAAAATTTTAAGTATGGCAATATCTGTTGATGACCTGCAGGATCAAACCAGATTCAGACATCTTCTCACAATTCCTTACAGTGAAATAATATCTTTCGTACTCGATTATATAAGAAGAAAAACCAGCCTTACAGTTTTCTTCTGGAGTGTCTGTCTGATATTCCTCGGCATTTGCGCCGCCATAAGGATTGACATTGCAGGTTATTTTGAGTTCAGAAAGATTCTAACACATACTTTGCTTGGTTCGGTTATTTTTCCGGTTCTTATTATTCCAGTTCATGAAGGACTTCATATTGTGCCGTATTTCCTTTTGGGAGCCAGAAAGATCAGGATAGGAATGGATCTTAGTCAATTTATATTTTATGTGACTGCCCACAGGCATGTCGTAACTCCCCGCATATTCAGGTTTGTTGCCATAATACCATTTATAATGATAAGCTTAACAACCTTATTCTTAGTGCTTTGCCTTCCAGGTTTATGGAAATGGAGCCTTTCGTTATTCCTCTTTGTACATGCAACTATGTGTGCCGGAGATTTTGCAATGCTCAACTTTTATCACATAAATAAATCCAGGAAGATTTACACATGGGATGATGCTGATCAGAAGGAAGCATATTTCTATGAAGAATTATAATTGGCCTCCGGTAGTATCCGGCACATAGTACTATCCGGTGGAAAGTACCATACATTTAATAAATATGATATTTTTTAAATCAAGACACCCATCAATTTTTCAGGGAAACCTGAGAAAAAAAAGATACTTTGAAGGATGGTATTTCAAGTTAGTCTCAGCTGACGGGGAAAATATCTTTTCAATTATTCCCGGAGTTTCTCTTTCCCGGGAGAGCCATGCATTCATTCAGGTAATTGAGGGTAAAACCGGAAAGACAGATTATATCTCATTTAACATCGACGCTTTTAGATATTCAACTAAGAAGTTTGAAATTCAGATTGAAAACAATCAGTTTTCTAATGAACAGATATCACTTAATTTATCTGGAGAACAATTCAGAATTAAAGGAAACGTGTCCTTTGAAAAACCTATCGCCTGGGAAAGCACTTTTTTGGCACCCGGAATAATGGGTTGGTACAGCTGGGTACCATTCATGGAATGTTACCATGATGTGGTTTCGCTTGACCATCAATTGAAAGGATTATTGAATATTAATGATATTAATGTTGATTTTTCTTCGGGAAGAGGATATACTGAAAAGGACTGGGGAACCTCTTTCCCTGAATGCTGGGTATGGGCACAGGCCAATTGTTTTGATATTCCTGGTACCTCCTTTATGTTCTCCGTTGCCAAGATTCCGTGGCTGGGGAAATTTTTTATCGGACATCTTTGTTTCCTGTTGTATAAAGGTACCATCTATAAATTTATGACCTGGAACAACACTGAAGTTACTTCTTTGAAACATAATAATAATCAGATATTTATATCATTATCAGGTAAAGAGCATGTCCTGGAGGTAATCATAAACAGCAGTATTTCCGGGAAAATTAAAGCACCGGTATTGGGCGTTATGGAACGTTACATAAAAGAGAGTGTCGATGCTACCATCTCCATTAAGCTTAAGTCCTTTGACGGGAAAGAAATATTGAACGGAACTTCAGTTCATGCAGGACTTGAAGTAGTTGGAGATGTGTTTCAGTATTTTCAGTCAGGGTTGAAGGGTTGAAGAGTTGAAGTTAAAGTATAGGGGTTTACATTTCAACATTTCAACATTTCAANNCTTTTCAGCTTTTCAACAATTAAAACTTCTCTTTAGCAAGTTTCAGAACATCATCGTCTTTCACAATGGGTCTGATCCTGAAGGAATATTCATATTTGTTTGCAAGAAGACGGTATTTATCATGAGTCATTGCTCCCCATGAATTGTCCCCCCCGATGCCCATCTGGTTCAGGTCGATATTAAGGTTGACAAAATCACGTGGTCTGACATTAATTGTATGTGTATTAGCGGTTTTTGCGTCTTTGCGATATTGTGACAATTTCCCTGGTGATTCAAAATCGTCATGGANNGGTCTGATGTAAGGAACATACTGGTCACCAACTGTACTTTCATAGAGACCTACATCTGCAGAAGTCCAACGGTCAACATAGTTCTCATGAGGTCCCCTGCCATACCATTTAAGATTCGAGAACTCAGGAGGAATCTGAAGCTGCATTCCCATCCGCGCGATCTCAGGTACTTTTCCGTTGGCTTTTTCGAACTTGTTAGTAACGAGTACATCAGCAGATCCAAGGATTGTATAAACAGAAGAAAAATCAGCAATCTTATCATTTGACAATCCCATAACCTTATATTTAAATGAGACTACTACCTTGCTCATTTCAGGTTGGCTTATATTGGCTTTAGTTATGACGGTCCTCTCTCCCGCTTTTTTCCAGACGCCCAATCTCTGATCCATGTCATTACCATAATCATTATCTGTCGGAGGTCTCCAGAAATCAGTTTCAGGCCCCTTTTTAATAAGCTCTTTCCCTTTATAAACAAAGGATTCGAGAGTCCCTTTTTCAAGATCGAAGACAATTTT
This sequence comes from Bacteroidales bacterium, assembly GCA_003155705.1. Lineage (GTDB taxonomy): Bacteria > Bacteroidota > Bacteroidia > Bacteroidales > VadinHA17 > LD21. The sequence goes on along the minus strand of PMEC01000066.1, from coordinate 54,360 downwards.
CATTTCGGAACCATTGACCTGTAGTTTCTTGTCAACCGCTTTGGTTTGAAGAACTGCAAGAGGATCAGTCCTGGTAATGACCGGCTTTGTATCGACAGGCAGTTTAAACTGTGCAGTTGCATAAACATGATCTTCAGGCACATAATTCCATTCATCGGATCTGGATGCTCTGATATTCAGGAAATATTCAGTCCCTGGTAAAGGAGTAATTTTATTAAGAGGCAGAGTCACCATAATTTCCTGTTTCGGTTCAAGGGAAGGAATTTTTAACTTACCCGATTGTTTAACAATGCCATCTGATACAACCTCCCAGTCGAAATTGAAGGCTGAAAGATTGGTAAAGTCATACTTGTCCTTGATTTTTATCAAACCTTTAAGTAAGTCGGCAGGCTCAAATCCAATATACTGGTAAACTTTTTTGACTTCATACAAACCCGGATGTGGAGTTCTGTCGGGCCAGACAAGACCGTTAATATTGAAGTTGCCGTCGCTCGTAATTCCTTCTTCACCAAAATCGCCACCATATGCCCAGTATTTCTCTCCATTCTCATTTGTCTTCAATAATCCCTGATCTACCCAGTCCCAAATAAAACCACCCTGGAGAATGGGATATTTTTCGATCACATCCCAGTAATCCTGAAGGTTGCCGGTACTGTTTCCCATTGCATGAGCATATTCGCACATAATTAAAGGTCTGTCACTTTTAGGATCTTTGGCATATGACTCTAATTCGTTTATAGGGGCATACATCGGACACCATATATCGGTATGACGTTCAGTAGTATTTGTGCTTTTCTCGGCACGTTCATACTGAACCGGACGGGTGTTATCTCTCGATTTTATCCATTTATACCCTCTCAGAAAATTATTTCCATCACCGGCCTCATTGCCCATCGACCAGATTATAACTGATGGATGATTCTTATCCCTCTCCACCAGTCGTTCCATCCTGTCAAGATGCGCTGCCTGCCATTCGGGTTTGTCAGCAAGGGTTACATCCTTATCATATCCCATTCCATGTGACTCAATATCAGCTTCATCAATAAGATAAAGACCATATTTATCACACATTTCATACCATAATTCCTGCTGCGGGTAATGACATGTCCTCATCGCGTTGATATTGAAACTCTTCATTACTTTGATATCTTTAAGCACGGTCGCTTCATCGATCACATGGCCATTGACATCGCTGTGTTCGTGCATATTGACACCTTTAAGATGAACAGCAACACCATTTACCAGAAGCCGGGATTTGATTATCTCTACACTTCTGAAGCCAATTTTGGAGCTGACACTTTCAAGGGTTGCCCCATTAGTATCTTTGAGGGTCAGAACAACTGAATAAAGATTAGGGGTTTCGGCCGACCATTTTTTAATCTTAGGAAGTGCACCTGACATAAGCAGGTTTTTCCTTCGGACCAAGGTCGGTTGTGATTTTAAATTATTTATCTTCTGTCCGTTATCGTAAAGGGTTGCCTCGACGAAATACTCGTTCTTATCCTCGGTTGCCGAACCAAGAACAAAGTCAACACTCATATTTCCATCTTTATAATTATTTATCAGGTTGCCTTTGACAAAAAAATCTTCAATATATGCTTTTGGCCTGGCGTGCAGGAAAACAGTACGCTGTATCCCACTCATCCGCCAAAAATCCTGATCTTCAAGATAACTCCCATCGCTCCATCTGTATACTTCCACTGAAAGAGAGTTGCTCCCTGGTTTAATAAATCTGGTAATATTGAATTCTGCAGGGGTTTTACTGTCCTTGCTGAATCCTACAAGTTGTTCATTTACCCAGACATAGAAAAAGGAGCTTACTGCACCAAAATGAAGAAATATTTCTTTGTCTTTCCACCCGGACTGGATCTTAAAGCTCCTCTTATAAGAACCAACCGGGTTATCATTATGAGGAATCCTCGGAGGGTCTTTTTTGAACGGGTAGGTAATATTCGAGTAGATTGGCCGGTCATAGCCTTTCATCTGCCAGTTTGAGGGAACGTTTGTGTCATCCCAGTCACGGGTATCATAGTCATCTTTGAAGAACCAGAACGGCCTCTCACCAGGGTTTTTTGAGAACCTGAATTTCCAAATCCCATCAAGAGAGATATAATTGGGAGAATTTTCTTTGACTGATGCCAGTGCAGACTGTTCGTCCGGATAACTTATCATCGTGGCATGAGGATTTACACGGTTTAGTCTGGTCAGTTCAGGGTTTTCCCAGTCTCTTGGCTCTTTTTCAGTAAAAGGTACACCTTCATATTTTGAGTACTTTTTACACGCCGATACAAAAACCACAGCAATCATGAATAAGAAAATATACTTCTTCATTTTGAGATATTTTTAAGCAGTCTTAAAGTTAAAAAAAAGAGGAATATCATTGAATTTTCTTTACATCATCAAAAGTGTTGATGTTAGTAAAAGCTCTTTTAGTTTTCTCAGTTTCAGGCAACGTCATGTAATCTATATTCATCTTAATAAGAAAATCCCTGGTTGCATATTTATTATTTTGTGAAAGATATTTGTCGAGTGAGCAAAGAATTGAATTTCTGTAAATTGCATGTAACGGCTCATCATTATCCTTGACTCTGGGGATCACAGCATCGGCAGAACAGAAAGAGAAATATTCTATCTGATTTAATATCATTTCTTTATCAATAAATGGCATATCTCCGGCAAAGACAAAGACAGATTCTTTTGAAGAGGCTTTAATTGCTGAGTGAATGCCACCAAGGGGGCCAACTTTTAAAAACAGATCGCGAACAATTTTGTAGTTGTTAAAAGCATGAAATTCTTCAGGAGTATTAGTCACAATAATAATTTCGGGGAAAATATCAGAAATTATATTTACGATCCTCGAAATTATTGATGAGCCTCCGATGATCAGATTCGATTTATTGATTCCGTCAAACCTTTTGTTTTCGCCTCCAGCAAGAATTACACCGGAAATATTTTCCGCTTTTAGTGTCATTATTTATAAATCTGACTACTTCAAAAAAGTCCTGTAATATTCCCGTTTGAATCGATATCTATCTTTTCAGCAGCAGGCATATTGGGAAGACCGGGCATACGCATAATTGTACCGGCTATCGGCACAATAAATCCCGCACCTGATGATAGTTCAACTTCTCTTATCTTAACAGTAAAGCCTTCCGGTCTACCTCTCATATTCGGATCATCCGAAAGTGATTTCTGCGTTTTTGCAATACAAACAGCAAGATGTCCCAGCCCAAGTTTTGTTATTTTATCAAGTTGATTCTTAGCTTTAATTGTATATTCAACATGGTCAGCTCCATATAACTTTATGCAGATTGTTTCAATCTTCTTCTCAAACGGCCAGGATAATTCATATAATGGCTTGAAACGATTAGTTCCGGAGTTCACCGATTCCAGTACTTTATTAGCCAGATCAACAGCGCCTTGACCTCCTTTGGCCCATGATTCATTTATTGCAACAGGCACTTTTTGAGATTCACAATGTTTCACCAAAAGTTCAATTTCTGCCAGAGAATCAGAGTCAAACCTGTTAACTGCAATTACAGGGATGAAGCCGAACAACTTCATATTTTCAATGTGCTTATCAAGGTTTGCGAATCCCTTTTGAAGTGTATCATGGTCCTCTGACTGAAGAGCTGTCAGCTTTGATCCTCCATGGTATTTCAAAGCCCTGATAGTTGCAACAATTACCACTGCATCAGCATGAAGATTGCCAAACTGGGATTTTATGTCAAAGAATTTTTCGGCGCCGAGTTCACTAGCAAAACCGGCTTCAGTAACTACATAATCGCTTAATGAAAGACCGGTTTTTGTTGCAATAATAGAATTGGTTCCCTGTGCAATATTAGCAAAGGGGCCTCCATGTATTATAGCAGGAGTGCCTTCAAGTGTCTGAACCAGATTAGGTTTGATGGCTTCCTTCATCAGAACTGCCATTGCGCCCTGTGCTTTCAGATCCCTGGCAAAAACAGGCTTATCGTTAAATGTATATCCTATAAAAATATTTCCGAATCTTTCTTTCAGATCAGTAAGATTCTTTGCAACACAGAGTATCGCCATAACTTCCGATGCAGCGGTAATATTGAAACCTGATTGACGTGGCACTCCTTCCGTTGTACCGCCAAGACCAATAACAATATCCCTTAGTGACCTTTCATTCATATCCATCACCCTCTTCCATTCGATTGTCCGTGGATCAATTCCAAGGCTCCCCTCCTTCAGCTGAATATTATTGTCAATGAGGGCTGCAAGAAGATTGTGTGCCTTTTCAACTGCTGAAACATCTCCCGTAAAATGCAAATTAATATCTTCCATCGGGATGACCTGGGAATAACCACCACCTGCAGCTCCCCCCTTTATACCAAAGACCGGTCCGAGAGATGGCTCGCGCAAAACAACTGTCGTTTTCTTCCCAATCTTATTTAGTGCCTGGGCAAGCCCGATAGAAGTGGTTGTTTTTCCTTCACCGGCGGGTGTCGGAGTTATTGCTGTGACAAGAATGAGTTTGGCATTTTTTATGCGATCTTCATTAATATATTGAAGAGGAATTTTTGCTTTATACTTGCCATACAGTTCCAGATCATCCTGAGATACTCCAATTATATTTGCTATTTCAGCTATTGGTTTGATCTTTGCTGCCTGAGCAATTTCAATATCGGATTTCATAAGCTGTCTTTTATTTGATTTAATTAATTCGTTCCGAAACCAATTATTTTCCATCAAAATAAACTAAAAGATACCAATAATTCTATCCTATTAATAGTTTTTTAATTAAAATTAAAGTCAGATTTCAAATGTGAATAACAAGAGGCTTCGTTGATCAATCTGTTAAATTCCAATCAATCTGTCTCTTTTGTATATCTTCCGGCACATTCATTCTTATTCGCCAGCCTGTAGGGAAGTAATTATTGACTCTTTTCCCGATATTCTTGACAAAACCCAGATTTATTCCCCTGTATTTAAGCAAGGTCCAACCTTTGGAAGCATTTTTAAGTTCAATATTTTCCTTTTTCAGGAAGGAGATTGCCTGAGAAAAATCAATTTCAACAGAGGGGAAAGCATTTTTCTTCATCTTACAAAAGATTCCAAGTTCGTGCAAGGGTGTAAAATCATCTTTCCGGATTTTATAAAGAGCGGTACCCCCTTTGATAATCCTGAGATAGTTTTTTAACAAAATATATTCTTCGACTGGAAGTGATAAATCATAAACAATGTCGTCATGACGGTACAGGTTAGTCAGGGAAGTGCTTATTAGTTTTTCAGTAATCTTTGAATCATTCCTCGTCAATTGGTTATCATTCTTTATGAACAGATGTTTTGTTTTTCCTGGTGATTCATCCGGCTTTCTGAAAACTGAAATAAACAGCCCCTCTCCTCTTATTCTTCCCGGGTAGAATCCATAACCTATAATGTCTTTGTAGCTGATTTCCTGAATACCATTAAATTTTGAAATATCGAGAGAAAGTGAAGACGCTCCGGTATTTTGAACTATCCATTTAATATTCTCTTCATTTTCAGCCGGATTAAAAGTGCATGTGCTGTAAATCAGAATGCCATTTTCTTTTAACGAAGGCCAAATGTCCATAATTATTCTTCTTTGTCTTTCTGCACATAATGCTGCGTTTTCCGGAGACCACTCGCTTCTGATAGTCAGGTCACTGAACATGCCTTCTCCTGAACACGGAGCATCAGCTAAGATCAAATCGAAATAATTATTAAGTCTGCGAAAAGCCATAGGGTCATTATTAGTAACTAAAGTATTACCGATACCCCATTTTGTAATGTTCTCCGCAAGGATTCCTGCCCTTGATTTAATTACCTCGTTTGCAACAAGAAATCCATTATCGCTTATCAAGGATGAAAGATGAGTACTCTTTCCCCCGGGGGAACCACAGAGATCCAGAACCCTGACACCATGCGAGTCTGTAACTAACTGTTTATATGCCTGTTCCAGAAACATCCCGGAGGCTTCCTGTGGGTAATAGCATCCCGAATGAAAAAGTGGATCAAATGTAAATAAAGGTCTGGTATCCAGGTAATATCCCCAATCTGACCATGGGACACGATCTGAATTTGTGGGAGCTCCTTTCCATTTTTCCGGGTTGATTCTTATACTTACAGGAGATGGTCTGTTTAATGCTTCCTCAAGTTGTAAGGCGTCAATGTATTTTTGCTCTTTTATTCTCTCCTGAAATCTTGCCGGTAACATATTTTACTTTGAGTTTAGCTTTTTATTTACCTTGTTAGTAAGCCAGGCACAACCAGCTCCTAATACGGCGCCGGCCAGAACATCGGACGGATAATGTACCCCAAGATCCATCCTGGAATACCCGACGGCTCCGGCCCATATAAAAGAAGGAGCAATAACATACCATTTCGGATAAGTGAGACTTATTGAAGTTGCAAGTGCGAAAGCTTCAGACGTATGCCCTGAGGGAAATGACGGGCTTCCCCCAGCTGCCTCTTTTTCAATATATGGGTATTTTATAAAAGGTCTTGTCCGGTTTACTGTATATTTAGCTACAGTGGTAATAATCACGGTTACAACTAAAGCAGAACCTATATTCAAAGAATTTCTGACAATAAGAGAATCATGTTTAATAAATCCGGTTCCGCAGATTATCACAGGCACTCCAAAAGCAACAGGTCCGGCAGAATTGGTCACAAAACGGAAAGCACCATCGAGTGATTTGTTTCGATCCAGATTAATATGTTTTAACAGATTGATATCCCAGTTCTGACCAAATATGCCTGACTGTGAAAGACATAATAATATTATTGTTGATTTTAAAGCTAGTCCTTTCAATTGAATGTGTAATAATTCTAAAGTAAAACACTTAACGCTTTATGCTGAAAACTTATTATTAAACAATTAAAAATCCAGATCTGATTTTTGTATTTCATTCCCGTTCCTATTATATTTTTTCCAAAGGAAGAATACAGGAATTCCTAAAAGAACTATTAACAACCCCGGGAAAGTGTAATCCGGTTTGTAGATGAGAAGAATAACCATTATGGTAATTGTTGTCAGAATATATATAGCTGGTATAATCGGATAACCGAATGCTTTATAGGGTCTTTCAATATCAGGTCTTTTCTTCCTAAGAATAAAGATTGCCAGGATGGTCAATGTAAAGAATAGCAAAACAGCAAATATTACATAATCAAGCAGGTTGTTATATGTTCCTGATAAGCAAAGGAGTATTGACCATATACCCTGAATAATAAGGGCAAAAGCAGGCACACCTTTTTTATTCAGGCTGCCTACCTTTTTGAAAAACAGACCATCCTTTGCCATTGCATAATATATCCTGGGTGCTGCAAGAACCATAATATGACTGCATCCGAAAGTACTGATCATAATAAATACCGCCATTATTATAGCAGCGTAATCTCCTATTATTACACTCATTACTGAAGTGGCAACCCTGTCGTCTGCTGCAAATTGAATACCTCTGGCTAATACATTTGTACCGTCGGGTGAGCCATGAAGCGGCAAGATCCTGATGTAGACAAAATTAGCAATAAGATATAATGCTGATACTATCAAAGTGCCAAATAACAGGCTTAAGGGCACTGTCCGTTTTGGATTAATTACTTCACCTGAAATATAAGTTATGTTATACCATGCATCAGCCGCAAAAAGAGAGCCCACTAGGGCTGTGCCCAGAGCCGCAATTAATGCAAATCCGGCAATTGGAATTGGCTGGTTGGCATCCCCGATTTTACTTGCCTGCCAGAAAACCGCTTTATTTACCTCAAAAGAACTAAGTCCCTTTGTTACAACCAGACCTATAATTATGAATCCCAGCAGAGCAATTACTTTTGTTGAGGAGAAGATATTAAGCACTATTTTCCCGGTTACGATACCTCTTGTGTTCAGCCAGGTAAGAAACACTATCAGGATCATTCCGACAAGCTGTGTTGAATTTACCTTCAGGGCACCGATCTGCAATAGAATATTATTTTCTGAGATCCATGGGAACAATACCCCGCTGAATTTTGCAAATCCAACGGAAACTGCCGCTATAGAACCACATTGAATAACAAGGAAAGTAGTCCATCCAAACAGGAATCCGATGAGCGGGTGATATGATTCGCGAAGATAAACATACTGGCCTCCAACGCTTGGCATCATTGCTGCCAGCTCCCCGTAGCTCAAAGCGCCTATAATTGTAATTATACCTGTAATAAGCCAGACCACCATTAGCCATCCCGGAGAACCAACACTCCTGGCAATATCTGCACTTACAATGAAAATACCAGAACCTATCATTCCACCGGCTACCATTGATACACCGTCGAAAAGATTTACTCGCTTTTTCAGGAGATTATCTTCAGTCTGCATATATTAGAGTGATTTCGGATTGCGTCTTTGAGATTTCGGATTTGCGATTAGTCATTTTTATTCAAATGAGAATTTAAAGGTTTCATTTTTCTTCGGCGCTGTGATAAAGATCAAAGCATCTATCAGATTGATCTTTGTCCCTTCAGATTCAGCCCTCTTTTCACCTTTGACCTCAACCCTGACTTTGTGGGTGCCGGGGGTGAGATTAAATTTGTGCCAGATACTTGTGGTCCCGTACTGCTGATTATTATAATTGAAATACGTATCAATAGTACGATCAAATTTATTGTCAATGTATATGTCGGCTTTACCGCCCTCTTTATTCCAGGTTCCTGTTAAAGAAACTCCTGTGCCGGTAAATGAAAATTCTGCGTTATCGCCTTTCTTCTGAGCACATTGAGATAATTTTGTAACTTCATTGCCCGTCCTTGACTTCCTGGTATAGGTCTCCCATTTGCCCTTGAATTTCCATGGATCTTTTTCGAATATTGTGACTTTTTGGTCGAAAACAACATCTGGGAAGGATACCTCTAATGCAGGAGCGAGAGGTTCCTGAGTTTTAATCTTTATGTTCTTACCTGTGACAATTCCTGAATCTTTTTTTATAAGACCTAATGCATAATTATATGTATTTTCTACAGCTTTGCTAAAAGAGTAATTTGTATTTATAAAAACAGAATCCTTATATTCAAGAACCCCCTTGGTAAGACTGACCGGTAGCTTTTTGAAGCCATTTAAAACTCCAAGAACTGCCATTGCATTCGAAGGGTTACAGTCTGAATCCTGGCCGCATCTTGTTGTTATCTCCATTGTTTTAAGCGGATCTCCGTCACCATACAGCAGACCCATGACAACAAAAGCTCCATTGAATTTTGCATCTATATTAAAGGATGATCCAGCGCCACAGATATCGACATTATCCCATTTGGCTTCCAGTTCCTTCCAGGCGGACTGCCAGTCGGTCGGATAATGCTGATGAAGTTTTATAACATCTTTTACAATTTTGTAGTAGTCGCTTTCAGCCGGTATTGATTTCAGTGCAAAATCAATTATGCCTGGAATATCGTTTCTGAAAAATGCCTGCGAATAGAGAGCTCCAATAAAAATACCTCCATAAACGCCATCACCATAATTCATTATATGCCCTACCTTTTCTGCTAATTTTGCCGCAGTACGGGGCATCCCGGGTGACATAAATCCGATATAATCAGCTTCAATCTGGAAATCGATATCGTCGGCATGAAAATTGTTTTCGGGTCTGCCTGATTCAGGTGCGAAAATAGAGTCATAATAATTTTTTCTTGACTGAACATTTGCATGCCAAAGCGGATAGCCGGCTTTGGCGAACATCTCCTGGAATGTTTTTGCCGGAGCATTGCTACCATATTTGTCCATTGTCATCATAAAAGTCAGCTGTACATAAACATCATCCTGCCACATGCTTCCCTTAACGTCTGATGGTTTCCATTTTATTGAATCTGTAAAGATTTTACCCTGAGCCCTGAATTCTGTTGGCGCTCCGTATGTTACACCGATCATCTTGCCGGCCCATCCTCCTGCAATCTTGTCTCTGAGAACATCTGCATTAATTGTTTTGAATTCTGAAGACTGGTTTTTACAGGAAGTCAATATCAGAAATGTACCAGCCAGAAAAGAGTTAAGAAGTGTTGCTTTCATCCTGAAGTTATTTAATTGCCGTAAAATTATCATAAACGTAAAGAATAAGCTAAATATTCACAAGATATTGTTTCCTGGAAACGCGTCGATATCATATGAATATATTCCTGAAAAAAGTTAGCCATTAGAGAATCCAAAAATACTTTAATTGATTGGATTAATAATTTTGACATAGTAAAAGAAGTAGATATCTTTGTTTTGATCTTATTATCATCTATCTTGAATAGTATCCGATTTATTATCAATAGTAATATAAAAACTGAATCCATGAAAAAATTATTTTTTCTTATTCCATTTACTTTTTTCTTTTTAATTCTCCCCGCCCAAAAGTTTGACCAGCTTGCCAAAACACCTCCAATGGGATGGAATAGCTGGAATAAATATGGTTGCAATATAAGAGAAAGCCTTATTATGGGAATGGCAGACGCAATGGTTACCAGCGGGATGAAGGATGCAGGTTTCGAGTTTATTGTAATTGACGACTGCTGGCAGGTTTCCCGAGATGAAAATGGAGAAATTGTTGCCGATAAGGAACGATTTCCAAATGGAATTAAAGCTCTTGCTGATTACATTCATTCCAAAGGTCTGAAGTTTGGTATTTATTCCTGTGCCGGGACAAAAACCTGTGCAGGTCGCCCGGGAGCGCTTGGTCATGAGTACCAGGACGCTCGTACTTATGCAAAGTGGGGAGTAGATTATCTCAAAGAAGACTGGTGTAATACCAGTTCACAGGATGCTAAATCATCATACACAAATATGCGAGATGCCCTTTACGCAGCAGGCAGACCAATTGTGTTCAGTCTTTGTGAATGGGGTTCAAATAAACCATGGGAATGGGCTGGCCCTATCGGTAATCTATGGCGTACGACAGGCGATATAAGTGATTCATGGAACAGCATGATAAATATTTTTTCACAGCAAAAAGATCTGGCAAAATATGCTGGTCCGGGTCACTGGAATGATCCGGATATGCTTGAAGTAGGTAACGGGCGCATGACTACCGAAGAGTATAAAACTCATTTTACACTCTGGTGTATGCTGGCAGCACCGTTAATGGCCGGAAATGATCTTCAGAATATGACTCCTGAAAACAAAGCCATTCTTACGAACAAAGAGATAATTGAATTGGATCAGGATACATTGGGAAGACAAGCCACCTGTTACAGGGACAACGGTGATTATCAGATCTGGATAAAACCATTAGGAGGTAATGAAAAAGCTGTTTGCCTTTTGAACAAGAGCGATGAGAAAAAAACTGTACTTGTTGACTTTGCTTTGCTTTCCCAGGTCAGTTCAGGCAGGCGCTCAGGTTCAACCTCGCTTAAATTAGAAGATTACAGGGTTAGAGATTTATGGGACCACAAAGATTTGACTTTAAAAGAACCGGCAATATACATTGACCTGATTCCTCATTCAGTAAAGGTATTCAGGTTTATAAAGAAATAAACTTGCTCACAAACTCCTAAGGTTCGGGGTTGTCGAAAAAGTCGAAATCCTTAAACCGCAAAGGCCGCCAAGGTTTTCGCAAAGATCGCAAAGAACTGAAGAACATTGATTTAACTTTGCGTACTTTGCGCCTACTTTGCTAACTCTGCGGTTAAAAAGGACTTTTTCAACAGCCTCGATTTTTTTATTGATTATATTAGTTTGAAAACGGAACCTCTTTCCCTGTAAATCTGATCCTTCCAATCAGCACCTGCGTTGACAGAGGATCGAGATAACCTTTGAATCCTGGTTGTTTCCCTCCGACAGAAATTGTAAAATACCCTGGTTCAATAACACGTTTCTCTTTATTATTTATTATTGAGAATTGCCTTGCCTCCAGAACAAATTCAACATTCTTGCTTTCTCCTGGCTTCAGATTGATCCTTTTAAAACCTTCAAGCTGACGGATTGGTCTTGGTGTCGAAGCTTTTTCATCAGTGAGGTAAAGCTCAACAACCTCGTCTCCATCAACTTTTCCTGAATTAGTGACAGTTATCCTGACTTTAACTTTATCACCTGCAATAGCTTTTTCCGGAATAGATAAATTACTATAAGTGAATGATGTATAGCTCAACCCATAGCCGAAAGGAAAGAGTGGCTCTTTAGTAAAAAACCTGTATGTTTTTCCGGTCATATCATAATTTTCAAAAGCGGGAATCTGATCAATTGATTTATAGTAAGTAACCGGAAGTCTTCCTGCAGGATTATAATCACCAAAGAGCACATCAGCAACTGCATTCCCTCCCTGCTGACCACCATAACCTGCAAGAATTATTGCTGCAGCCTTTTCCTGAGCGTTGTTAATGGATAAAGCGCCACCGCTGTTCAGAACAACGATAACCGGTTTACCTGTTGCTGCAATTGCATTAAGTAGTTGCTCCTGAACCGCCGGAAGATTAAGATTAGTGCGGTCTCCGCCACTAAAACCCTCCAGCTTTATAGGCATCTCTTCTCCTTCCAGACGTTGCGACAGACCTAGAACGAGAATTACTGCATCAGCATCTTTTGCAGCAGCTAATGCTTTATCTACCAGACCAACCCGCGGTCTTGCCCAGAGAAGCTTGATGTCGGCATCTCCTGAATAATTGCGATAATAAACCTCAACTTTGTACTTCTTACCTGCCTGAAAATCAACCTGATATTCTTTATGAAACGCAGAATGTTCATTCCTTTCAGAAATAATTTTTTTGCCTTCGAGTACAATATCATAACCAGATGAGCCCCAGCTTCCAATATAATATGTTCCGCTTTCCGGAGGCACAAGCCATGTTGTCCATTTAATACCAAAATTATCATCTGGCATATCCTGACGTGGCGAAAGATGCTCCCAGTAAAAATCTATATTATCATCCACTCTTGTAAATAAAGGTTTGCCGCTCATTTCAGTACTGTTAAAATATTCCCCAAATGCCCCCTGTCTTCCATCTTCAGTTAAAAGATAGCGGGACGGTATAGGTGTAAGATTATGAACTCCTTCAGCAAGATCGCTTCCCTCAGCATAGAGGATTTTTGTATCGGGTTCGACCTTGGTCTTTATACCTCTGAGAACAGTGACAGGGTCTTTGGGGATGCCGTTATAGTTACCTATAAGTGCTTCAAAATTATCAGCATTGGGACCAATCACGGCAATTGTTTTCAGATTCTTCTTAAGAGGAAGGATATTGTTGGCGTTCTTAAGAAGCACAATAGATTTTTGAGCAGCTTCCCTTGAAAGTGAATTATTGTAATCGGAGCAATTAACAAAGAAGGGAATCTGTGAATAGGGTACAATTGCATCAGGATCGAACATCCCAAGTTTGAATCTTGCAGTGAAGACTCTTTTAACAGCAATATTAATGTCAGCTTCAGTAAGAAGTCCTCTGTTGACAGCTTCTACAAGGTTTTTATAATCAACCCCGCATTCCAGATCTGTTCCTGCTTTCACAGCATCTGCTGCTGCTTCGGCGGCATCTTTTGCAAAATGAGTGAATTTATAGAAATCGGAAACTGCCCAGCAGTCTGATACAATATATCCTTTAAATCCCCATTCATTACGAAGTATACCATACAATATTGGATTGGCACAACATGGAAAATCCCTGAACATATTGTAAGCTCCCATAACAGAATATACTCCAGCATCAACAACAAGTGTTCGGAATGCAGGAAGATATGTCTCCCTTAGATCCACTTCACTGACCTTTGCATTGAACTGATGTCTTAACGGTTCAGGTCCTGAATGAACAGCAAAATGTTTTGCCGTTGCAACTGTTTTCAGGTATTTCGGATCATCACCCTGCATCCCTCTGACGAATTGATAACCCATCCTGCCTGTAAGATAAGGATCCTCTCCATAGGTCTCATGTCCTCTGCCCCACCTTGGATCACGAAAAATATTGATATTGGGCGACCAGAAGGTAAGTCCCTGGTATATACCTGTTTTACCTCTTCTCTGGAACTCATGATATTTTGCCCTGGCTTCATCTGATATGGCATTTGCAACACTTAACATGAGAGTTTCATCCCATGAGTTTGCGATAGTAATTGCTTGTGGAAACACTGTTGCATATCCTGCTCGTGCAACACCATGCAAAGCCTCATTCCACCAGGTATATGCCGGAATGCCAAGCCTCGTTATCGCCGGAGCAGTATATAAAAGCTGATCGGCTTTTTCCTGGAGAGTCATTCTTGAAATCAGGTCATTGACTCTTTCTTCTGTCGAAAGACTGGTATTCCGGAAAGGGAAGCCAGCTGATTGTTGCTGCGCAGTAATATTGAATGTTAACAATAGTAGTGTTAACAACGGAATAATTGAAAATAATTTTCTCATAGTGCTTATTTTACATAGGTTTGGCAAAGTATAAAAAAATTGCTGGATTAAGAAAGAAATGAAATACGGCTCGCCTGTCTGATTTCAATTTATTATTGGTTACCTGTTTCCCGTCGGTTTATTTCAACTTTTGTGAACTACCTCGATTTAAGTTTATAATTTTAACGGGCCCCAACAACCCTGAAGCCATTGGCTCCCAGGCAGAAGCATCAAAAGGCTGATAGAACAAATTGACAAAATTGATTTCATTATATTTCCGCCATTCAATTTTTCTTTTATCCATATAAATGATCCGGTTTGCCATAAGATTGGCAACTTCAATTTTCAGAGTATTATTGCCTTCCTTTAAATATTTCCCGATATTAATTCTGTAAGGGACTTGCCATAAAATACCTGCATCCTGACCATTCACCCATAGTCTTGCACTTTCCCTTACATCTCCCAGATCGATCACATATTCACCAGCACTTTTCGTTTTCAGATTAAAAGTATTACTATACTCGCCGGTACCTGAAAACCAGGAAGTTTTTTCGTCAGGGAGTGTTGTCCAGGATGTAAGAGTGGTAAGTGTTTGAGATTTCGGCAAAAAGGGTCCGCCGGAAGTAAACTTAAGTCTCCATTTTCCTGAAACAGCTATTGTTTCTCCGACAGAATCAATATAGTTCCAATTGTTGCCATTCAGAATCTTTTCTTTTGAAGTCTTCAGAATGATGGCATTCCCCGGATCTATCTGTAAACGAACCTTTGTTTTATTGGCTTCATTTTTTATTTCAGCCAGTCCGTAGCCTCCGGTCTGCGGATCCATGATCATTACTGAAGCCGCCTGTACATTAAGAGGTATGAACCCGTTGACTACCTCCGCGGTATGATTAACAAGGAAATAGTATTTATCACCATTTATATTACGTTTTATGAATTTAAGACCTGAGGCAGTAATATCCTCTCCAAACATATTCCTGTATTGAAGCGCCTTCTGAACATCCCGAGAAATCAATATCTGCCCGCTACCGGTCTTTGCAAGTTTTATCCCATTTTCAGCTTCAATAAATTTTAACGATGAAGTCATTTGCTTTAATTGCCGGCGTCGCTCTTCAAGGTTACCAAATCCCGGAACATCTTCAGGCATTTTTTCAAATATGACTGTAGCTCCCTGTTCAGCAAGTTTCAGAATAGCCGAAAAAGTCTCAACAGGCATAAAATCAGTTTTTGGCACTACAAGTACCAGGTAAGCAGGTCCTTCCGGAGCAACTTTTAATAATCCGTTATTAACTTTGGTCCGGCTGATAAGCATATCTGAAATAAAGTCTACTGAGTAGCCTCCTCCCATAAGCTGTACTGCCTGGTGATAAAATGGTGTGGGTTTTAACCAGTCATTAATAGCATGGATAGTAAGCATCATATCAAGGCTCCCGGCAGGTGCATAATGTCGTACATCTGCATAGGGCCAGTAAATCATAACCTCATTATCAGAAGTACCGGTCTGAAGAACTGATTGGCAGCGGGTAATATATTCTGTCAAACCTTTTAAATGAGGCCAGAAGCTGTTTGAGGGGGCAAAGTTTGTTGAAGCATAGAAGAGCCAGCCAGGCCAGCCGGCATCTTCAGGAGAATAAGTTGTACCGTGAAAAAACACATGGTTGACGCCTGACAGAAAGACCCTTTCCACTTCCGGTTTGGTATTGGACAGTGGTACTTTAAAATGTTCCCCGAGCCATGTAAATGTTTCACAGGAAGTATATGGTTTCCCAAGCAGATCAGCAGCTGAAGAAGCAAACTTGATCATTACAATATCAGGAGGCACATTCCTGGTATCATTAGTATAATAATTCATTCCCGGAACGGGCACGCGATTTATTCCAAAAGATTCAGGTTCCGGGATATCGACGTTTGCATAAAGATCCAGGAGATTACCCGGAGAGCCATGAGCCTGATTCCTGGCAAGAGCTCCTCTGCCATTTATCCAATTACGCCATGGAACATTAAAATTCTCATATATCATTTCAGCCATCGTTAACCGGTAGTCGGAACGGATTCTTGATACTTTATCGTTATTTTCAGGACTTACTAATTCTCTCAGGTAGGACCGGACATCATAACCACGACGCTTCAGAAATTCATCAAACAGATAAGGAGAAAAATCGGCACCAGCTACCTCATAGCTATCATTAAAAAATGAACCAATTCCTACATTTGCGGAACCGAAGGCGTCATCAAAACGTTTCAGATAAACTTTCAGAGCATCCTGCGAAAGGTGGTCCATTACAAGGCCCTTACCACCAGGAGCTGCCCGTTTAACCATCTGGCCTGTATGGCCGCCAAATGCAGCATAGATTTTCCAGTTGCCGGCTTTTGGTTTCCAGTTCAGATTTCCATTCTCATCAACTTTATCAAGAATGTTAATTATTTCTCCACTGCTCCCATAGGCAGTCAGACCTTTAAGTGGTGCACCTAGTCTCTGCTGCATGGTATCGCGTACAACTATTTTTTCATTAAGATACTCACCGGGTTTCAAGTCATAGATCTGAACTATTAACTTTCCTGCCGCATTTTCCGGTTTGATTTGCGGTCCTCCAAACGGCCATCCTGTTCCCAGGTTCATATCCACTCCCATCCCAAGGCTATTCGCTTTATTCACAGTTACATTGAGCATTTTCACCCACTGAGGAGATAGAAAATCGATGTACCTTGATTCAAATCCCTTAGCACCATAAATAGGCGTTATCTCAACCCCTCCGATACCGGCATCAGCATATAGAGTCAATTGCTTCTCCAGGTTCTCTTTATCAACAGCATTGCCCATCCACCACCACCTGGTCCATGGATGCATTTCCTTTTTTACTTCCGGCCAGATATTATCATTTGGATTTGATTTATTGTCTGGGTTCCGGCACTGAGAAGAAATTAAAAGAATCAGAATAGAGTAAATTATAAGGCTAGAGACATTTTTCATGGGAAACAGTTTTAAAATAATTTTATCTGGTTTTAATTATCCTTTACACAACGAACGGAATAGCCAAAGCGCTTGCTGAAATTGCAGCTACTGCTGACAATGCCATCAAAGTAGCCTATGTAGCGGCTCCATGCATTTACAGCATCACTCTCCGTAGATGACCACCAGGCACCATTATAACCAACGAGATAGAATGCCCCATAGATGTAACGATAGCCACCCGGGAGGGCAGTAAAACCGCTTTGGTTGGTTGCCCCCGTATTTGGACTTTCCCAATGCACTGTTCCCATTTCTTTTAATTTTCCACCGGCTACGCTATCTCCTTTTAAATAGTTTGTCAGTGTTGTCCATTCTGCATGGGTTGATACATGCCATCCTTTGGGGCATAATTTTTTTGTATTAACCGTGTACCAATTATATAAAGCACCATAAGTATTTTTATTGGTTGTTGCATCATTTTTGTACCAACAGAATGCAGGTGAGGTCGATGTTTCCCATGTCTTATCATCCATAACCAATGGTATGGAAGAGCCATCATTATACTTCGTAGTTTTCAGATTTTCAGCCATCCAGGCCTGTGTGCCTATGGTGACAGTTTTGTAAATATTGCCATCCTTATCTTTTAATGAATTTGTTTTGCACCCGGTTAACTCAATGCAAAACAAGATTAATATGAATAGTCTGATTATTTTAATTTTCATTTCAATTCTCAATTTTTATTTTAGTCCTTTTGCTTCAAAAATTCACTGGTATAAAGTTATTAATTTTACACTTAACAAATGGTCTTAAATCAGGGACGTATTATACTTCTTCAAGCTCTTTTTTTATGAAAGAAGAAACTTGAGGTTAACCTTCAATAAGTAGTATATTCATTGTCTGTAAAATTTACTTTGTCAGCTTATTAGTTCAAAAGCCGGACTAAATTAAACATATCGAAGTTACAGGATTTTTTATGAGATGTTTAATAAAAAATGCCGGACACGAAAAAAAATTCATATCCGGCAAATAAAGAGGTTCGAAATAATCTATTTAACTGAGAATCTGTAAATCGTCCGAGTCTTTAATGTTTCACCCGGATTGAGTACTGTTGAAGGGAATGCAGGTTGATTTGGACTATCGGGATAATGGTCTGATTCAAGGCAGAAACCAGATCTGAATTTATATGGTTTTCCTCCATGACCTATCTTTGTACCATCAAGGAAATTACCGGTATAAAACTGCATTCCGGGCTGATCGGTTATAACTTCAAGAAGACGGCCGCTGATTGGCTCATAAACAGTTACATCGACATCCTCCTTGTTATCCAGAACAAAATTATGATCATAACCTTTACCAAGAATAAGCTGATCATATTTCTCTCCGATCCTTTCACCAATAGTGTGAGGTGTGCTAAAATCAAACGGTGTTCCTGCAACAAGGCGGATCTCACCGGTAGGTATCATCACAGAATCAACAGGTGTGAAAGCAGACGCTTTCAAAGTCAGCACATGATCAAGTATATCCCCGTTACCGGCACCATGAAGATTGAAGTAAGCATGGTTGGTAATATTGACTACTGTCTTTTTATCGGTTATGCACTTATAATCCATAATGATCTCATTTTTGTCTGTCCAGGTATAAATTACCTCTGCATTCACTGTACCTGGAAATCCCTGCTCCATGTCCGGGCTCACATAAGTAAACTTAACAGATGGAAACTGAGTATCTTTTAGTATTTCAGTATTCCAGACAACACTGTGCCATCCTGCCGGGCCTCCATGAAGTGTATTCGGCCCATTGTTAATCGGAAGAGTATACTCAACTCCGTCAAGGGTGAATTTCCCTTTTGCTATCCTGTTGGCATACCTTCCCACAACCGATCCGAAAGACATGTCGCCTTTTTGCGTAGCTTCAAAATTGTCGTAGCCGAAAGTAATATTTTCTTTTTTGCCGTTTTTATCAGGAACCTCAATCCAGTTGATCTTTGCTCCATAGTTGGTTAACTTAATAATGTTACCAACTTTGTTGGTGAGAGTTAAAAGATATACCTCTTTCCCATCCTTATTTCCAAATACCTCTTTTTTGACCATTTCTTTATTTTTTGCTGTTTGATTGCATGATGAAAAAGAAAAAATCATTGCAACCATGATAAGTATTAATACCAGACCTTTTTTCATTTTATTCCTTTTAGTTGTTGCTAAATTAATAATTAATATATTCATAATCAGATTTAATATTCTGTATTATAACAATTTTAATATATATGAAAATGTTGTGGGGGCAGCGTATACTATATACTGCGGGAGAGGTCTCGGACCGCAACCCGCTGTTCCCACGCCCATCGTAATATGACTAATACAGAAAACTGTGGCACTACTTTGAGGAAGGTCTATCCTGTATTCAACTTTGTCCATTTCCTCATCGCTAAATGGGAGCATTGATACCTGCATAAGTGTATTGTCTGATTGAGCCATAAGCCCATTTCCTTTAAAGGTAGTCACTTTTGCCCAACGAACATCTTCATGGTTTCCGCAATCCATTGGCTTTTCATAAGATGTAAGTTGCTCTTTTACAGTACTATTGTAAACACCAACATCAAATCCACGCTTCCTGTCAGCATAGTTTTCCATCGGTCCGCGACCAAAATATGAGACCTGGTCAAACTGCTTATCAAGTAGCATCCTCACCCCGATGCGTGCTAAAACCTGTTTTGGATCGCTTGAACTAAAGCTGTTATCGGATTTAATTGTGCCATCACCTGAAATTGTATAAACGACGTCATGATTAACTGAGAAGTTGTTAGCACCGGAAGCGGAGAGTTTAACGGTAATAATAACAGATGAAGGTGATTTCTGCTCAACTACAACAGACTGAGTAGTCCATTTAAGTTCTCTCAGGCCGGCTGTTACCCAGCTTCTGTCGGCCCACATATCATCGTTCCGGTGAGGAGCTCTCCAAAGATGTAACCTTGGACCACCATTTTTAAGAATCATATTTACACCATTTTTTTCAAGGCTGGAAAATGTACCGGCAGCCTTATCAAAAACAACTGCAAAGCCTGAACCTTTTACAGTAATCTCCTTTTCGTGCTGAAAGAGATTTACAGGATTTGCAGATGTGTTTGTCAAAACTGCAAGAGCCTCACCAGGAATTTTGAATTGCTCCGAAACCATTTCAAATCCTTTTTTTGCCCATATCTTATCATCTGCAAGAGCGAATGAGATACGAAGGAAATACTCTGATCCTGTACTTACTTTTTGAATCTTATACGGAATCGTAATAACAGCTTCTTTGTCAGGAGAAATAACAGGAAGTTTTATGTCTCCGTTGGAAATCACAGACCCATTTTCTGACAACGTCCATGCACCCGTGAAACCACTGAGATTAATGAACTGGTATTTATTCTGGATCAGGAACTGTCCTTTTGAAATATCCTCTGCTGACACTTTTATCCATTGGTAAACATGTTTCATTTCGGGATAATGTGGCTTGAGTGAACGATCAGAGGCTACGACTCCTTTATGAATGAAATAATGATCATTTGGAAATTCGCCAAAACCACCACCATAAGCAATGATCGGATGATTGGGATCGCGGCGGTTATAGATACCCTGATCCTGCCATTCCCATATTGCACCGCCTAATAATTGGGGATATTTATCAAAAAGGTCATTATATTCACCTATAGCTCCCATTGAATTGAACATAGCATGTGCATATTCACACAGGAAAAAAGGCTTTTTGAAAGTTGTATCATTTGCAATTCGCTCGACTTCGGTAACGCTTGTGTACATTCTGCTTTCAATATCTGCAGGATTGTTTACACCGATTCCAAATCCTTCATAATGGACCGGCCTCGTATTATCAATACTTTTTATTGTACTCATTGCAGCCCTGAAATTCGATCCCCCTTTGCCATTCTCATTTCCCAAAGACCAGATAATTACAGAAGGATGATTTTTAAAGTTCTCAACATTTGCTACATTACGATCAATGATTGCAGCTTTCATTCTTGGCTCTTCATCAAATCTGCCCATCAGTCCGTGACACTCGACATTTGCCTCAGCAACAAGGAATATACCATATTCGTCACATAACTCGTACCAGCGTGGATCATCTGAATAGTGGCAGGTGCGTACAAGATTACAGTTTCCCTGTTTGATCAGTTCAAGGTCTCGTATCATCTGCTCTTCTGTAATAGCATGCCCAACGTCTGGCCAGTTTTCATGACGGTTTACACCTTTAAGTTTTACAGGTGTTCCGTTCACCAGGAATAGTCTTCCCTTTATTTCAACTTTTCTAAAACCTGTCTTTGCAGAAAGCGTTTCAATAGTTTGTTTTTCATCTTTCAAAGTAAGAATGGTGGTATAAAGTCTGGGATTTTCAGCTGTCCATTTTTCCGGATTCGCAACATTGAATGTCAGTTTAACAGTAGCTTCCCCGCCCGGTTGCAAGCCTGGAACAGAAGTTTCAGCCTGAGATGTTGAAACAGCAATATTTCCATCATATAGTGTTGCTGAAATCTTTGTCGCGGTTACTGATTTGATTCCATAATTTTTAATATTTGCTGTAACTTCAACATTAGCATTGCGATACTGGTTATCAAAATCAGTCTTGATGAAAAAATCACGGATGTGTTGTTTAGGTGAACTCCATATGGTTACATTCCTGAATATTCCGCTCAGTCGCCACATATCCTGATCTTCGAGGTAGCTTCCGGAAGTATACCGGTAAACTTCTACTGCCACCATATTCTTTCCGGATTTCACATATTTTGTGATATCAAACTCAGCAGCATTCCTGCTATTGACGCTATAACCAACCTTTTCACCATTAACCCATAAGAAAAAACCGGCATCAACTCCGTCAAATGTTATGAATATCTGTCGGCCGTTCCAATCAGCCGGAAGATCAAAATCACGACGATAACTACCCACGGGATTTCTTTCCTCATAAGC
>PMEC01000066.1:16132-32143 GCA_003155705.1 Bacteroidales bacterium | reverse complement strand
CAACCCAGTTAAATTTCCACATACCATTCAGGCTCCTGCAGAAAGTTGATGCATGCCTTTTAGCAGCAAGAGCCTCATTAAGACCGGCATAGGGCATCAGAGAAGCATGTGCCGGTTCTTTGTTTATACCAATACATTCCGGGTTTTCTATCTCAGGTGGCACAGGAGCTCCTCCCAACGAATCTTTTGGAGAAATGAGCTGGGCTTTACCTGAAGAATTAATAATAAAAAAGGCCAAAAGAACTGACAGAACTACACGAATATTTTTCATTTTGGATATTAATTGGTTACATTAAAGAGATTAACATATCTTGAAATCATATTGTCTGATTATTTCAATTTTGATAGTGTTATTCTACTACCCATTCATGAATACCACTGGCAAAATCCTTATTCAGTTTTACCCTGAGTTTCAGTGCACTTGTTTTTACAGGTTCAAATGAAAGAATATCCCAGGTATCTTTGGTGACTTTATAGGGTGTTTTGATTTTGACAGGTTTCCAGGTACTCCCTGATTTGTATAGAAGCTCCCATTCGTCAGGAGTGCGGCATCCGCCATCAGGTCCGTCATCAAACCAGTAAACTTTTGTTTTAGAGATTGTTTCGGGTTTTTCAAAATCATACTGAACCCATTCCCACTGATTCTTATCCGGCCACCAGTGATAATAAGGATAAGAATGATCATTGGAATTCAGAGGTTCATGCTGATCTGCTATTGAAGAAAGTGTTCTTGATTTTTTACTGGCAGATATTTTGCTACGATAGGCAATAGTCGGGGCCGGTAAAGGACTGGCGCTATTTTCTGTGACCGGAATCCATACCATCATCTGACCAGGGCCGCGGTTGTTCCATAAGGCATAAGGAATAAAAGTAACGGGTTCATCAGGAAGCATTTCAACCTTTCCATCGAGCGTTCTTTTTGCCTGATGTCCGATGGTTTTTATAACCTCAGTGCCTCCAAGTAGTCCTGGTACAAATTCTGATGTAAATCCAGCTTCCCGGTTAAGAACCAGATTCAAAACATTTCCGTTATTATTATCGGGCCATTCGGTGCAATAAATCAAAGGTCCGCTCTGAACAGCAATCTTCCCGACATCTTCCTTAACCCGTTCATCCGCTGCAACTGTTCTGACAGGCATGGGGAATTCGATAACAACCTTATCTCCTTTTTCCCATTTTCTTGAGATCAGGGTGTAACCATCTCTAAGATCTAAAGTGACGGGGGTCCCATTAACCGACACCATGACTGATTCAGAATTCTGATCAGTGAATTTATAAAGTCCTCCCGGCATTGCCTCGTTTACAGCCCAATCGGGGATACGGATTTTTAAAACGAATTTTCTCTCTTTTTCAGGATTAAGTGTCATTTCAACTCTTCCATTCCAGGGGAAGTCTGCTTTCTGAGTTATATTGATTTTTTTGTTTCCGATCAGGAAATTTGCTTCATTTGAAATGAAAAGGTTCACATAAAGTTCATTCCCGGTTACTGCATAAATATATCCCGGAATTGCCGGAACAAACCTGGCGATATTTGATGGACAGCATGCACATCCGAACCATGCTTGTCTTTCATGCTGACCATTGGATTCCAGCGGATTGGGATAAAAAAACCTGTCAGCTGAAAGTGAAACCCCCGACAACATTGAATTGTAAAGTGTCTTTTCGAGAATATCGTAATATTTCGATTGTCCATGCAAAAGAAACAGACGATGATTCAAAAAAATGTCACCGATTGAAGCACATGTTTCGCAATATGCTGACATGTTGGGAAGTAAAAAAGGAGATGCAAAACCTTCATTTCCTCCGGTTGCTCCAATTCCTCCGGTCAGGTACATCTTGTTATAAACGATGTCCTGCCAGATTTTTGTAATAGCGTTCAGATAAGCATTGTCCTTCTCAATTGCAGCAATATCTGCCATTCCCGAGTACATATATGTTGCTCTGACGGCATGACCTACTGCTTCCGTCTGATCAACAGGTTTAATATTCGCCTGATTGTATGGCTGTCCTTTCGGGCCACGGACATCGAGAAAGAATTTTGCCAGATCAAGATATTTTTTCTCGCCGGTCACCCTGTAAAGTTTTACAAGTCCCATTTCAATTACCTGGTGACCCGGATATACTTTTTCCCTGTCCCAGCCAAAATCCTTATTGACAAGATCGGCTGATTTTAATGCAATATTCAGAAGATTTCTTTTCCCTGTCGCCTGATAGTGTGCAACAGCTGCCTCATAAAGATGTCCAAGATTGTAAAGCTCATGACTAAGCACAGAATCCATTTCCCACCTGTTTTTACTTGCCCATGGATGGAGACCTTTACCTCCATGCTTTTCTGCAATTGTGCGGTTTGTATATAAATATCCATCAGGTTCCTGGGCAAGGCCAATTTTCCGGATAAGAGTATCCAGATAAGCTTCAAGTTTTGGATCGGGGAATGTCTGAAGTGAATAACTGGCACCTTCAATTATTTTGTAAACATCAGAATCGTCGAAGGGATAGATTGTCTGAAATTTACCTGTATCAAGTCCAGCTGCTATTTCAAAATTTTTAACTCTACCGGTCGATTCACAGTACCCGAAAGCAATCGGAATAGTTACTTCTGCATTTTTTTTAATCCGCGGAGCCCAGAAATTATCTGTCATTTTTACCGAGGTGAATGGCACCGGAGTAATCGGATAGTCATTAGAAAATTTATTACTACATCCAGCGAGGATAAAAGAACCCGCTGTAATGACGACCAACAGACTGTTCAGACTATTCATAATCAATATCCTGTAAATAATTTTAAGAGAAACTTTATTTTATTTTGCTAATTCCAGAACAACTACAGATTTTGAAGGCATGGTAATAGTCAGAACGCCATCATTCATTTTAAATCCATTGAATAATGCAGGTTTAACCGTTTCAGGTTTTTCAAAGCTGTTGAATGCAGTCATCTCATTTGCCGTAAGTACTTCTCCTGTAACCTTATTATATTTATCTCCAATTAAAGGACAGGTGATCGTTATTTCTTTATTCGGATTAAGATTAGCCAGTGAAATATGAATTTTTCCCTCCTTGTCAATTGATGCGGAAGCTGAAATGGCAGGTATTTTTTTATCACCGTAAACGTAATCTTCACTTCTGATGTCAATATTCAGCAACTGAGCCTCCTGGTGAACCTTAAACATCCTGAAAACATAGTAAGTTGGTGTCAGTACCATTTTATCATCCTTTGTAAGTATAACAGACTGAAGGACATTAATCATTTGCGCAAGATTGGCAACTTTTACCCTGTCGGCATGCTGATTGAAGATGTTAAGATGAATAGCTGCAGTAATTGCATCTCTCAGGCTGTTTTGCTGAAAGAGGAAACCTTCATTTGTTCCCGGTTCAACTCTAAACCAGTTACCCCACTCATCCACCACCAGACCTTTTGTTTTTTCCGGATCATAACGATCCATAATAGCGGAATGCCCCTTCAGAATTTTGTCCATCTCCAGGTTCAGGCGAAATGTCTCAAACCACTCTCTTTCATCAAATTTTGTAGCAGAACCTTTGTATCCCCAGCCATCTACAACTGAATAATAATGAAGTGACAGACCCTGGAACATACCTTGGGTTGCAGGATCTTTCATAAGTGATTCTGTCCACGTGTAATTAAAATCATATGGGCCACAGGCAATCCTGTAAAGATGGTTCCCGGAATAGTTCCTGAGAAAAGAAGAATATTGTCTCATTATACCGCTGTAAAAATCTGCAGTCATGTTACCGCCGCAGCCCCAGTTCTCATTGCCTATTGCAAAATACTTTACTTTCCACGGATCTTCCCGTCCGTTTTGTTTACGAAGGATAGTCATGGGGCTTACAGCATCTGAAGTAAGATATTCAACCCATTCTGACATTTCTCTTACAGTCCCTGAGCCGACATTCCCATTAATATAAGCATCACAACCAAGAAGCTCGCAAAGCTTCATAAATTCATGAGTTCCGAAAGAGTTATTTTCGGTGAAACCACCCCAATTGGTATTTACAATTGAGGCTCTCTGAGACTGTGGACCTATGCCATCCCTCCAGTGATAGGTGTCTGCAAAACAGCCTCCGGGCCAGCGAAGATTCGGGATTTTTATTTCTTTCAGAGCCGCCAGGACATCATTCCTTATTCCAAAGGTGTTTGGGATTTTTGAATCCGTTCCGACCCATATTCCACCATAGATACAAGCTCCCAGATGTTCTGAAAAATGGCCGTAAATGTCCTTACTTATTATTGGTCCTGAATGATTTGCAACAATCACAAGCTGATTAACCGCTACTGAGTTTGCTTTCTGGGCATTGGCTTCAATACCTGTGAATAAAGACAAAAGAAGAAAAGGAAAAAGGATCTTGTTCATATTTATTTTAGTTTAAAAATAAAATTTTCATTTTTACATTCCTCAATATTATCTTAAACCATTTTCTACATAGGTTCCTAGTTTTCTATATTTTTTAAAAAGAGTATCATATTTTATTGCTCTGGCAGGGTCAGGGTGGTATTCCTTCTCAAATCCTCTTCCCATAGCTTTCTGTGCCGACGGGATATCTTTGTATATACCTGCTACTACCGAAGCTGCCATTGCCGAGCCAAGAGCGCAGGTCTGATCTGAATTTGCAACTTTAATCGGCATGTTAAGTACATCTGCAACTATCTGCATCACAAACGGATTCTTCTTTGCCACTCCGCCAATGGCTATTACTCCATCAATCCTTACTCCTTCAGATACAAACCTCTCATTAATCATCCTGGAACCAAAAGCAGTTGCTTCAACAAGCGCTTTGAAAATCCGTGGAGCGTCGGAACCCAATGATAATCCTGTTATAGCGCCTTTTAGCTCCTGGTTGGCATCAGGCGTCCGTCTGCCATTTAACCAATCAAGAGCAACCAATGCAGTTTCTTCATCAACCAAGAATTCTGCCCGTTTGCTCAGTTCCGCAATAATTTTGTCGGATGTCTCTTTTGTGATTCTTTCTTTCGCTTTTTCATCAAGCCAGTTTATGCCAGGAATGATTTCGGTAACAGGCCACATCAAAAGCTTACTGAACCATGCGTAAATATCGCCGAATGCTGATTGTCCGGCTTCAAGGCCCAGCATCCCGGGAATTATAGATCCGTCAACCTGACCGCAGATGCCCGCCACCAGCTTTTCACCCACCTCTTCCATTGGTGAGACAAGCATATCACAGGTAGATGTTCCCATGACTTTCACAAGCTGATAAGGTTTTATCTCTCCCCCGACAGCGCCGAGATGTGCATCAAAAGATCCGGCTCCGACTTTGACCTCTCCCGTCAGACCGAGCCTTTTTGCCCAATCTTTGCAAAGATTTCCAACCGGGATATCACAGGTATAAGTTTCTTTAAAAAGTTTCTCTTTCAGCCCGGCGAGAAGAGGATCAAGCTTTATAAGGAACTTCTCATCCGGTAGACCATTGAAATCCTTATGCCACATAGCTTTATGTCCTGCCGCACATCGGCTTCTCTTCAATTGCATGGGATCGGTATTGCCGCTTAGCAAAGCGGGAATCCAGTCACAATGTTCAACCCAGGAGAAAGCACTTTTTCTTACCCTTTCGNNTCATTGATTTCAGCGGCTTCTTTTACAGCTGTATGATCTTTCCATAGCACAAACATGGCATCCGGATCTTTTTCAAATTCAGGCTTCATTGAAAGCGGAACACCGGCTTTATCTACCGCAACAGGTGTAGAACCGGTTGTATCGACAGTTATTCCGACAACGTTTCTTATCACCTCCTGACCTAATCCGGAAAGTGCGCCTTTTACAGACTGTTCCAGCCCTTCTATATAATCCAGGGGATGCTGACGAAACTGATTGATAGAAGGATCACAAAACAGTCCTTTCTTCCACCTCGGATATTCAAATACTGATGATCCGACGATTTCTCCATTGCCTGCATCAACAACAACTGATCGGACAGTATCAGTTCCGTAGTCGATCCCAATTACATATTTCTTCATCATTTACTTAGATATAAAGTCAAACTTATTATTTTGTTATTGTGGCTATTTCATTTTCCCTGACCGTAATATGCATCACTTCCATGTTTCCTGTTAAAATGTTTTTCGAGTAGTGCCTTATCAACCGGTTCACTTTTTCCCAACAATACGGTATAAAAGGCCATTCTCGCAATCTCTTCAAGAGCAACGGCATTGTAAACTGCGCTTTCCGGATCAACCCCCCAGCAGAATGGACCGTGGCAATTTACCAGAATTGAGGGAACAAATAAAGGATCGGATTTTCCGATTTTTTCAACTATCACTTTCCCGGTATTGACTTCATAATCATTTGCTATCTCTTCATCAGTCAGAAGCCTGGTGCAGGGTATCTCCCCATAAAAATGATCGGCATGAGTTGTACCGAACGGAGGGATCGATCTGCCTGCCTGTGCCCATGATGTCGCATACGTCGAATGAGTATGAACCACTCCTCCTAAACTGCTGAAAATCTTATAAAGAAGAATATGTGTCGGCAGATCAGTGGAAGGTTTGTACTTTCCCTCCATGACTTTACCATCAGAATCGATTACCACCATATCGGAAGCTTTCATCTTCTTATAACCTACTCCCGATGGCTTGATTACTATCATCCCGGTTTCCTTATCCCTCCCGCTCACATTTCCCCAGGTATGGATGACAAGACCATGTTCAAGCAGGTCAATATTGGCTTTAAAAACTCTTTCTTTTAGAATATTCAGCATGATTTAATTAAACTTTCTTCATTTCTCAATAATTCAAAATTTTTAGGTACTTCTCAGTTAACATCAAGATTGAAATAAAAACCATTTTTTCTAAAATTATTATATCTCTCCTGGATAAACTGATAGTAAAATGCCCCTCTCCTGGATGTATTTGTCTCTTTTTCATCAAGCTTATGCAGAAGATTCATCGAGAGTAATCGTTTTCTGAAATTTCTTTTATCTATTATCTTCTGATAAATAGCCTCGTAAAGATCCTGAAGTTGAACAAGAGTGAATTTCTCAGGAAGAAGTTCAAATCCCACCGGTTTAACTTTTATCTGACGTCTCAGCTCAGTCAATGCTTTATCCACCATCGCCGGATGATCAAAAACTAATTCCGGTAAACTTGAAATAGGTCTCCAATGAGCCCCATTTAACTCCCTAAGTTTATTATCTATATTCTGAATTTTTGTAAGAGCAAAGTACGTTGTGGAAATTACCCTTGCTCCAGGGTCTCTATTAACTGACCCATATGTATAGGATTGTTCCATAAAGACGTTATTCAATCCTGTAAGATTTAATAAAAGTCTGGAGGCTGCTTCATCCAAACTCTCATCTTCTTTTACCCATCCTCCTGCAAGTGACCATTTCCCTCTTGAAGGTTCAATGCTTCGCTTTAGAAGAAGCAATTTAATCTCTTTGTCAAGAACATCATACCCAAAAATAATACAATCAACTGCAACAAGATGTTTGGCAACTTTTGAATATAAACTCATTTTATTTATGTTATCTGATCAAGTAAGTTGAAGATTCTTTATATAATAAACTAGCATATAGTTTTTTTAAAAAGCATAAGTTATTTTATACCATCTGAAAGATGATAATATAGCTCATTCCATTTCAGTTCATTCCTGAATGCATTGAGATCGCATTTTTCACCTATCAGCAGGTATTCAATTCCCATAATACCGGCGAAATCTTCCATATATTCTGCATCCACAACGTTGCTGAAACCTGTGTGGTGAGCTCCGCCAGCGAGGATCCATGCTTCAGCAGCAGCTTTAAGGTCAGGCAGCGGTTTCCAGAGAACGCTCGCAACCGGCAGATTTGGCATATCGGGGCATTTTACTACCTCCACCTCATTCACAATCATCCTGAACCTGTTGCCCAAATCTATTACAGATACGTTAATTGCTTTACCCAATGCAGATTTGAATACCAGTCTCGCCGGGTCTTCCTTGCCGCCAATACCCAGCGGATGTACTTCAAGTGCAGGCTTACCGGAGGCTATAGAAGGACACACTTCAAGCATATGGGCTCCTAAAACCCTCATTCCTTTAGGATCGAAATGATATGTATAATCTTCCATGAAGGATGTTCCACCCTTAAGTCCATTAGCCATCACTTTCATTGAGCGGACAAGAGCAGCCGTTTTCCAGTCACCCTCAGCACCAAAACCATAACCTTTAGCCATCAACCTCTGAACTGCAAGGCCCGGAAGTTGCTTCAGTCCATGCAAATCTTCAAAAGTCGTTGTAAACGCTTTGAAGTTGCCGGCTTTCAGAAAATTCTCCATCCCTATCTCAATGCGGGCAGCCTCCTTAAGTGTTTCGGAATTTGCAACTGCTTTTGTAAGCTTATATTCATTTCCGTACTCAATAAGAAGTTTTTTAACTGCACTTCCTGATACATCGTTGACAGACTTTACAAGGTCGCCTACTCCAAATCCATAAACCGAATATCCCATCTTCATCTGGGCAGATACTTTGTTCCCTTCAGTTACCGCCACATCACGCATATTGTCACCGAATCGTGCAACCTTCATGTTTATTGCATCATTATAAGCCGATGCTGCCCTTATCCATACAGCTATGCGATCGATAGCCTCAGGATCCTGGTAATGACCAACAACCACTTTTCTGTTCAGTCTCATCCTAGTTCCGATAAATCCAAATTCGCGGTCACCATGGGCGCTCTGATTAAGATTCATAAAATTCATATCGATAGTTTCCCATGGAATATCCCTGTTTAGCTGAGTGTGAAAATGAAGGAATGGCTTGTTCAGAATAGTCAATCCTCTTATCCACATCTTGGCAGGTGAAAAAGTATGCATCCAGGTAATCAGACCNNTCAGAACGGGTTTAAAAACAACTTTAACCGGGATTTTTGGAGATTTATCAAATGCTGCCGCAATTTTCGATGAATCAGCTGCAACCTGTTTAAGTGTATCAGGACCATAAAGATGCTGGCTTCCTGTTACAAACCAAACCTCATTTTTTTTAAGATTTTCCATATATACTACTATTTTGATAAACTACATTATGCCATCTAATCTTCTACCAGAAATAAATATAAAATGCCACGCATACAGCAACCACAATCAAAGAGGTAATCACATCAATTTTTGACCAGCTGTTACGGGTTTCAGCAATTTGTTCAGGGGATTGTGAAAAATAAGTAAGCCCTTGTAGTTGTTCACTTCCTGCTTTTGGAGTAAACATGCTTATCACGACCATAATTGCCATTGTAAACAAAAACAGAAACAGGCAAAAATGCAACCAGTTAAATTGAAGGACAAATTTAAATATTCCATATCTTAACATTGGGTCTGTTATCATTTTATTGGCAGCATCAAAATGTGTGCCCGGGTCAAATACCATTAAACCGAGCCTGAACATACCGATAACAAAACCAATAAGCAGACCCCACTCACCAGCTTTGGGAGTGATTTTCCGGTTAAATACACCGAGAAGAAAAACTGCTGCAATAGCCGGGGCGATAAGCGATTGAACATTCTGAAGGTACTCATAAAGGACACTTCCCAAACCCTTCATAATAGGAATCCATACCAACCCCAATAACACTACAGATATAGTTGCAATACGTCCTACCCAGACTAACTTATGTTCACTCGCTTCAGGGCGGTAGTGTTTGTAGAAATCAATAGTGAATAGTGTGGCAGACGAGTTGAAATGAGCTGCCAAAGAGGTCATCAGGGCTGCTATAAATCCGACAACAACAATTCCTTTCAGACCGATAGGCAACAAAGTTCTGACCAGGCTCCCATAAGCTTCATTGTTATCTGTGAACATTACCTGACCTTTAGCCCTCATGGCTGCCGCTACCATACCGGGAATCAAAAACATAAAGACAGGTAAGATTTTCAGAAATCCTGCAAGGATTGTCCCCTGACGGGCATTCTTAAGGTTTTTGGCGGCAAGAGCTCTTTGTACAATATGCTGATCCGTACACCAATACCAGAATCCTATAATAGAAGCGCCAAATATAACCCCGATGCCAGGAAATTTGTCGTACCAT
Organism: Bacteroidales bacterium; assembly: GCA_003155705.1. Taxonomy (GTDB): domain Bacteria; phylum Bacteroidota; class Bacteroidia; order Bacteroidales; family VadinHA17; genus LD21. Next base: position 22,117 of record PMEC01000066.1, on the reverse strand, counting down.
GGATCTCCCTTTTGATGGATCAGGTGGATGTTATTGCCGGCATATTTTACCACCTCGTGCCAACCGTCAACAAGACCACCGCCACCAACTTTCAATAACCCAAGAACTAAAATAATAATAGAACCAACTATCAAAATCGGGGTTTGAATGACTGAAATAGTCATAATACCCTTCATGCCTGCCAATACGGTAAAGATACCGGTCAGCAGTACTAATCCGATTGCACCATACCAAAAATCGATTCCCATTACTGATTGTAAGAAAATACCTCCTGTAAAAGCTGTAACTGAAACTTTGGTTAATACATAGCTTATCAGGGTAATTATCGATAGTGTTGAACTGGTATTCTTGTTAAATCTTTTTTGTAGAAACTCAGGCATGGTAAAAACCTTACTGTGAGCATAAAATGGTACAAAAACCCAGCCCAGGATAAGGATCATCCACCCTTGCATCTCCCAATGTGCCATCGCCATGCCACTTTCAGCGCCTGCTCCAGCTAGACCGACAAGATGTTCTGAACCAATATTTGCAGCGAAAATGGCAGCGCCGACAGCCAGCCATGTTTCACTTCGCCCTGAAAGAAAATAATCGCTTGTATCATCTTTTTTGTGTTTTAAAACCCACCAGATAATACCAAACAATCCGAGAAGAAATAAAACTAAGATAATCCAGTCAAGTGTTGCCATCGTATAGTTTTTAAAATTATAAAACCATTATAATCATCCGAAAAAACAAATTGAATAACAAATGTAAATTGCAAACATATCAATAAGAACTCCCAAAATATTCCTATGATATGCCACTCTCAAATCTAATAAAATTTATTAAATGTAAAATATACACTTAATAATTCTTCATGCTAAATTCTGGTGCTGTAATAACGAGGATGGATTTATATTAATTTGAAAATATGAGTATTACAAATAGTTCAACTTACCAGACCGTTCCATGCTTTAAGATTTTCGATAATGAAATTAATTATTTTTTGATTTTCCTCTTTACCGGTGCCGGAAACCGGGAAAGACTCTCCGAATTTTATCATAATTGGTTTCAGGTGGTTAAGCGTGCCAATTTCCTTGATGATCTTTCCGTTTCCCCAAAAATCTGTTTTTATGGCCATCGGAACAACGCTTACTCCTGCTTTTTTAGCAAGCTTTACTCCTATCGAGTTGAACTCAGCCGGTCTGAAAACATCATTCCGGGTACTTTGTGGAAAGACAACAATAGATATTCCTCTTGATAGAAGTTCCATACCCTGGGTCATAACAATTTCAAAATCTTTTCTTGGATCGGTACGACCGACTATTACAGGTTCTCTTGAACGCATCACCGGACCAAACAGCGGGTGTTTCACAAGGCTGTCTTTAACCACAAATGTCACATCGCGGAGGGGAGCTATCAATGCCGGGAAAACCATTGTTTCAAGAGTGCTGATATGGTTGCTGATGAAAACTACCGGTTCGCTGCTTTTTGCTATATTCTCCATTCCCGATATATGGAATTCTCCTCCAATTCGTTCAATTAGTCTTAATACCTCCAGAGATGAATCAGCCCATTCCTTTTTACCATATACATTTTTGATGGCCTCACGGCGCGTTCTGAGTACGATAGCTGCATACTGAGATAGAAAATAAAACCAGTTGTCTTCAAGCACCCATCTGAAAAAGCTCGAAGAACCATGTCTCTTTGTATCGTAATTAAATGAATCAAAATAACTCCATTGCATAACAATCTGGTGTTAATCTTTATTATTTTTACCCGGTAAAGTTATACTTCATTTTCAAATAATAATAAATTGAAAAACTGATTAAATGATCAAAAATCGTATAAGAGGCAGACTGAAGGGATATTTTTTCGTTTTGAAACTTCACAGGTTGCTGGCATTCAAATTCCTGAGATTTGCCGCACAGATGGGAGAACTTTCAAAATGGATACAACAGCATAAGAATATTGAATTTTCTGACTTCTTTACAGCAAGGTTCGATTACTCAAAACGGTACACTCTTTATTCACATATTATTGAAAATTACATTCTTAAAAACTCTATTGACTACCTGGAGTTTGGAGTTTCGAAGGGCGTTTCGTTCAAATGGTGGGCAGAGAATATAAAGGATAATAATTCAAGGTTTTTTGGATTCGATACTTTTACCGGGCTACCTGAGAACTGGGGGAGTTTCAGAAAAGGGGACATGGATAACAACAATGAAGTTCCTAAGATGAACGATCCGAGATGCAGCTTCTACCAGGGTCTGTTTCAGCAAACTCTGCCCGGATTTTTAAAAACTTACTCCTCTCCTGCCATGAAAATAATTCATATGGATGCAGATTTGTACACCTCCACAATTTTTGTCCTGACATCCATTTCACCAGTTCTCAGAAAAGGAGACATAATAATTTTTGATGAATTTAATGTCCCGATGCATGAGTTTAAAGCTTTTACTGAATGGGTCAGCTCTTATTATATTGAATACGAAGTTATCGGCGCCGTGAATAATTTTTATCAGATTGCTGTAAGGATCATGTAGGATTTCGGATTTCGGATTGTGGATTGCGGATTTGACAATCCGAAATCAAAAATCCGCAATCCGAAATTGAAATATGGGTATTTAATACTGATTTAAAAGCAGGTCCTTCTTCTCCTGGTATAATTTTAAACCTTCATTAACGATCTCAAAAGCTTTGTCCCTGTTCATGAACTGCTCAACTATCACGTTTTTGTGTTCGAGCATTTTATAGTCTTCAAAAAACCTTTTGAGCTCAACAAGTGTATGAGGCGGCAACTCCGAAATATCATTAATGTAATTGACTGACATATCATTTTTGGCAACTGCTATAATCTTATCATCGCGCTCCTCACCGTCAACCATCTCCATTGCACCAATAACCTTTGCCTCAATAATACACATCGGGTATACATCAATTGAACAGATAACCAGAATGTCAAGCGGATCATGGTCATCGCAATATGTTTGTGGGATAAATCCATAATTAGCAGGGTAATGAACTGATGAAAAAAGAACCCTGTCGAGACGAAGCAGTCCTGATTCCTTGTCCATTTCATATTTACCTTTTGATCCTTTCGGAATTTCTATAATACTTTTGACAAATAACGGAGCTTCATTTCCGGGATCAATACAATGCCAGGGATGGGTACATGGTTTCATTTGTTCTGAAATAAAATATCTGTCAAAATTAGAAATAATAATCAGGCTAAATCAGAAACAAAGATGTTTTATTAAACCCGGGAAATAAACCTGATCAAATCATTCATTCTTATCCGGAATAATTCTCAGAAGATAAGAAGATCTGACCCTCTTAAGCAGGTGAGGCAGGAGATATTCTGCAATTGGAACAGGGTCATGTGTTTTTGCCCAATGTGATGTCAAATCATATTGTTCTTTCAGTTTACCAAAATTAAACATCAGAAAATCAGCCTGAAAATCCGGTATCCAGACATAAGTATGCGGAACAAGTTCCGGGGCTTCTGCAGCGAAAGTTTCAAGCCTTTTATATATTCCTCTTTTAAGAATATTATCTAATGAAATTCCCATCTTGTCAAACATCCCCCGATCGTTGATTCCAAGAACTTTCAGCTCTTCACTCACCTCAGGAATGCTATCACTTTTTCTGCTTACTATATAGACCTTATCAACACCATAACCCCTGAATTTTTCAAATTCAAGAAGGGCCAGAAACGGAATATGGTCATCTCCGACACCGCCATCAATATATGCAACATCAGGGATGGTTTTAACATTTTTTATCCTGACAGGAGGAAAAGCGATTGGAAATGAGGTGGATGCCATCAGAATATCGACAATACTTAAAGTAGTATCAGTTTCTTTATTTATTTTCCTGCTGCACATACGGTAAGCGGTTTTTTTAAGATCCATTTCATGGAGGTGCGTAAAAGATATTTCAGTCATGATTGGTAAATCACCTATTCTGTGATATCCAAGCTTTTGTTCGACAACACTCGTTATAAATTTTCTTTCCGGTTCGGTGTTAACAGGAAGTTTTTTCCCTTCCTGAATAAANNATCTGGCCGGAGCAACAGGTTCTTTTCCCAAACCATTTTCTTTCCAGGAGGATAAAAAAAGAGAGATAACTAAAATTAGCGATGCTCCTGCAAGAGATTTTATATTTTTCATTCTTGAAAGTTTTTAATTCAGCTTACTTATATTATTTAGAAATCAAATGTTGAATAATAGAGTTTGATCTCCTCAAATATAGCAAAATACTGATTTTTAGTCGGCTAAATTTTACTTTAACTTGTCGGGACTAAGAATAGTAATATCAAATTTTAGCCATACAGAAAAAAACTAAAACAATATATATAAGATTGATTGGTATACCTGATGCCTTATTTATCTGTTTATAATTGGTAGGACAACCAGGGTTAATGATAAAGCGACCAGTAATAATACAGCGATCCAGCTAATTATATTATTTAATGGTTTGTTTACATAACCTCCCATTATCTTTTTGTTGTTGACAAGGATAATCATACTGATAAGAACTACTGGAAGAAGAATTCCGTTTGCTACCTGTGACCATAATGATATTTTGATTAAAGGAGCATTTGGAATAAGGATTATAATTGCTGAAATGACGAGGATGCTGGTATAAAGTGTAAAGAATTCTTTTGCATCATCCCATTTTTTATCTATTCCCGCTTCAAAACCAAAAGCTTCGCAAACAAAAAATGCTGTTGCAAGAGGCAGGATGGTTGCCGAAAAGATGGATGCAATAAACAATCCGAATGCAAAAACCTGAGATGCCAGATTACCTGCCAGAGGTGCCAGAGACAGAGCAGCATCTTTGGCTTCGTTAATTTGTATTCCGTTAGGGTATAGCGTTGAAGCACAAGCCACCATAATAAAAAACGCGACAACAACAGTTAAAACACAACCCACAACAATATCAATGAGGGTATATTTGAAATTCTTCATCTTTAACCCTTTTTCAATGACTGAAGATTGCATATAAAACTGCATCCATGGGGCAATTGTAGTACCAACCAGTCCGATAACCATTGCAATGCTTTGTGTACTCATCTCCATATGCCAATGAATAACTGAAGTACCTATCTCTTTCCAATGAGGCTTACCCATAATAGCAGATACAATATAGGTAAGTAAAGAGACACTGAAAATAAGGAAAATACGTTCTGCGATTTTATAAGTACCCTTCACGACAAGGATCCAAACCATGAAAGCCGCAACCGGAACAGAAATATATTTACTAACCCCGAAAACTTCCATGCTGCCGGCAACTCCGGCAAATTCTGTAGTAGTATTGCCGATTCCTGAAAAAAGCAGACCAAGGAATATGAAGAATGTCACTTTAATTCCAGCATTTTCTCTTATAAGGTCAGCCAGTCCTTTACCGGTGACTATTCCCATCCTGGCATTCATCTCCTGGATTACTACAAGTACAATAAAGGAGGGTATTAATGTCCAGATCAAACCATATCCATACAAGGCGCCGGCAACAGAATAGGTCGTAATACCACCTGCATCATTATCGACACTTCCGGTAATTATTCCCGGCCCCAGAATTGCCAGAAAAATAGCTAATTGTCTGAAGATATTTCTTCTACTGAAATTATCCCTGAACATAACCTATCTATTTTCTTTTCTTTGTTCTTCTTTTATTTGTTAGGTCTTCAATAACATCGTCAATTACAACCATACCCTGCAACTGATTGATTTCATCTACTACCGGAATTGCAAGAAGATTATATTTTGAGATGATCTCTGCAATATCATCAACTTTCTGGAAGTCATAAAGGTAAACGGGTTCAGATTTCATTATCTGACTGACAGGAGTTTCCGGTTGTGCAACCACCAGATCGCGAAGGTTGAAAGTTCCGATCAGTTCATCGTTATATTCAGTTACAAAAAGGTTATAGAGTTCTGCATGTTCAGGCTTTTTTATCCTTAATTCATTGATCACTTCTTCGGCAGTTTTATCAGGACTGAA
>PMEC01000066.1:0-16079 GCA_003155705.1 Bacteroidales bacterium | reverse complement strand
TGATGAGAAAACTGACATACTCGATTTTTTTCCCATATCTTCAAGTATATCAGCAATATCCGATGGATGGAGAGTATGAAGCTTTGAATAACTCTTTGAAAGTCTTATATTTAAATTTGAATGATCAATAGCCTGTACATCATCCCATAAAATAAATTTAGCAGGAATGTTAACACCAAAAACTGCAAATAAACTTTTTATAGGTTGCGATATTCCGATTCTTCTTAAAAGACCTTCAATTCCTATATCAACCGCAATGGCAAAGGTGCCTGTTGCGACAGTTACAAGACGAACATCATTGACCCGCACAAGCTTGCGTCCGTTTAGATCAACTATCTGTTTATCAAGTATATTCTCTACAAGAAGTAGTCCATTATTAACCTCGTCATCCTTTAATTCGACCAGATCGCCACAGGTGACACTTAGTTTTTCCCTTGCCTTAATGACCCTGAATGAACTGAAAGAATAGAATCTGGTCTCTTTCATGATCTTAAGCTTAACTCCAAATACCTGCTGTCTGGTGGAATCGTTTTGATCAGCGGCGGTAAAAGCGCTTATCAACAAATCTTTTATAACACCGATAGCTTCACCATCAATATCAAAAGCTTCTTTACCTATTAATCTACTCAGATAAAATGTTGTGAATGCTGTCATGATCACCTCCTTGTTTTTTGGATACTTAAGGAGGCTCGTCAAACAGGACGTGCGCCCCCTATGTATCAGGGTTTTAAGAGAATATTCGCAGGTCCGTCGTCCATTTAAAATTATGAATTGATTTGCGTTGCAAAAATATGTTTCACATTTTTACTTTCCAAACAATAAGCAAAATTTATAGAAGAATTCTGAAATTAATTTTCAACAGTCAATTCTGACATGGTTATTAACCTGATAATTTTACTTTGAATTATCTTTAGATTTAAAATATGCCCATATGAAAAACATCTTTTTTCTGTTGATAATGATTTTTTCAATAACCTGTCAGGTTAATGCACAGAGTAAAACCCGCAGCTTTTCTCTCACATTTTTAATTACTTCACCATCATTGCCTGATGATTCAAGTATTTATATCTGCGGCAATCTGCCCCAGCTTGGTAACTGGGATCCTTCAGTCGTAAAAATGAAAAACACCGGTCATCATACATGGTCATTTAAGATTGAAACTGAATCTGCATATCCTATTGAGTACAAATATACTCGGGGCTCATGGCAAAGAGAAGGTTCTGAGGCTAACGGGCGGCCGCTTTCAAATTTCAACATAAAAATCAAAAGTGACACCATTATCAAAGATGTCATTCTCTTCTGGCTTAACGGAGCGAATAAAAAAGTTAACGGAAAGATAACTGGTTCAGTAAAATACCATACCGGTATGAAGGGCAACGGGATACCTGACCGTGACATTATTGTCTGGCTTCCTCCAGATTATGGGAAAAACAGAACCAAACATTATCCTGTCCTTTATATGCAGGACGGTCAGAATATCTTTGACCCCGCAACAAGCGCTTTCGGTATTGACTGGCAGGTGGATGAAACATGCGACAGTCTTATCAGAAACAAAATTATTGAACCATTGATTGTTATAGGTATCTACAATACAAAAGAAAGGATGAATGAATATATCCCCGGGGCTGAAGGAACAGCATATATGGATTTTGTTGCAAATACAGTTAAACCGTTTATTGACAAAAACTATCTCACCCTGACTTCAAGAAGAAACACGTTTGTAGGAGGCTCATCTGCAGGTGCTACAATCTCCTTTATGCTGGCATGGAATTATCCAGACATTTTTTCAAAAGCATTCTGCCTGTCTCCTGCCTTTAAGATTATGAATATTGATGTTGTAAAAGATGTTCTGAATTATTCGGGTCCCAGGAAAGATCTGGCATTTTATTTCGACATGGGCGGGAAAGGGCTTGAAGAAAGACTCCGTCCGGGATTTGATGAAATGATTAAGGCGCTCGAACAAAATGGTTATAGAAAAAATAAAGATCTTTTCTGGNNTAAAGCTTTTCTTCTAAGTGGATATTCGGGGAAATTTTCCTTATACCATTTATGAGAAGATATTGCACGCGGGAAAAGATTTGCAAAAGTGAAAACTGCAAAAGCCAAACCGGGTAAAGACCATGTCATCACAGCCCATCCAGACCATTCAATAATTTCTCCAAAATAATGAGGAGAAGAAATATAATTGAATAGCCATCCTTTCGGTACTATGTATTCGACCGGATTAGCTCTTCTGAGATTACGTAATCTAATATCAGCTGATTTATTAATTACGAACCCGAATAAAAAGATTGAGGCTCCTGCAATAAACCGCCAGTTAATAAGCCAGGATAAAGAGTATAATGAATGATAGAAGACCCCATAACCATTAACAAATCCGTTAAGACAGTTAAAGATAAAAGCCATTATTACTATGATAAAAGGATATGGTTTGTCCCTGCCTGATTGTGTAAAAGGATAAATAAATGAACGGTCAATATAATGTGACAACCAGAATGCTATAAAAATATATTGCGGTAAACTCTTATGAAAAGAGGAAAAGAAAAAGTACGTCATTAAAGCAGGAGAAGGTAATTCCATTATCATCCAGGCCCACTTGGCAGGAATTGTTGAGCCCCAGCCTTTTCTTAAAAACTTACCATATGGAGCAGGAATAAAAAAGAGCACAATCAGAACCAATACAGCAAATGCAAAGATGAGAATGAGTAAAAGTGAATAGATTTTAGCCATTTTCAAATTTAGTCAGATTTCTCTCAAAACAAATTCCGGAGATATTTATTTTGATTCGTTTTTATCAGTACATATACCTATTTTTATTCACTCTTTGAAAATTAATACCTTAGAATCATAATATTTTTTTCCGGAACATGCCAAATTTTAATATATTTGGCACCCGGGACCAATCTAAAATCAGACAGTGGGAATATTAAAAGACAAACTTTCGATGTATGATGCCCCGCAGAAAGCTATGGCGGCAGGCATTTATCCTTACTTCAGGGAGATAGAATCAGAACAGGACACAGTTGTAACAATAAAGGGTAAGAAAGTTCTGATGTTCGGTTCAAACAGTTATCTTGGACTTACAAATCACCCTAAGATCAAAGAAGCTGCAAAAAGAGCTATTGATAAGTACGGGACAGGTTGTGCAGGATCAAGATTTCTTAATGGCAATCTCGATATTCATGTTGAACTTGAGAACAGGCTGGCCGAACTTGTCAACAAGGAAGGCGCACTCTGTTACAGTACAGGTTTTCAGGTGAATTTAGGCGTGGTTTCTGTGTTAACAGGCAGAAGCGATCATATCCTGCTTGATGAGCTTGACCATGCATCTATTATTGAGGGGAGCAGACTCTCTTTTTCGAGAGTACTTAAGTTTGCCCATAATGATATGAAGTCCCTTGAAAGTAAACTCAAACATTGTACCCACAACAGTATCAAGCTCATAGTTGTCGATGGCATTTTTTCAATGGAAGGAGACATAATCAAATTGCCGGAACTGGTTAAGCTTGCTGAGAAGTATAACGCAACTATAATGATTGATGATGCTCATTCACTTGGTGTTCTGGGAAAGGGCGGTTCAGGAACAGCATCTCATTTTGGACTTACTGAAAAAGTAGACCTTATTATGGGTACCTTTTCAAAGTCATTTGCTTCGCTTGGTGGTTTTATTGCTTCAGATAAAGAAATAATAAACTACATAAAACATAATTCCCGTTCTCTTATTTTCAGTGCCAGCATGACTCCGGCATCGGCGGCATCTGTTCTGGCTGCTCTCGATATTATGGAATCCGAACCGGATAGGATCCAACATCTCTGGGATGTAACAAATTATGCCCTTAAAGGATTCAAAGCAATGGGATTTGATACCGGCAAATCAGAATCACCAATTATTCCATTATTCATCCGCGATGATGTAAAAGCACTTAAGCTTACACAGATTCTGCTAGGTGAGGGAATCTTTGTAAATCCGGTTGTTTCTCCGGCAGTTCCGAAGGAAGATTCCCTCATCAGATTCTCTCTGATGGCAACTCACACAAATCAACAGGTTGATGAAGCTTTGGAAAAGATTACCAAAGTGGCTAAGACACTAAATATTCTGGTTTAAATTACTTCAGAAAAATACTTTTTTGTTACACAGAGTGACACAGAGAAGAGACGGAGTTGCACAGAGATGTTTTTATATGTGACACTCTGTGTGTCCTCTGCTGAACTCAGTGAAATTTGAACAATTTAATTTATTATGAAAAAAGTTGTACTTATATCCGGAGTTTCATCCGGTTTCGGTAAACAGATAGCAAATCTTCTTTCTGAAAATGGGCATATCGTTTATGGGACAGTAAGAAAAGACATTCTTTCACCGGGTAATGTTAATGTGCTGAAAATGGATCTTATGGATCATGTGTCAATAAAAAGAGCCGTCGATACAGTTCTTGAAAAAGAAGGCAAGATAGATGTTCTGATTAATAATGCGGGAATGCACACAGGTGGTCCTATTGAGAATGCTCCTATTGAACATATTAAACTTCAGATGGATACCAACTTACTTGGAATGATCCAACTGACAAAAGCCGTTCTGCCGGCTATGCGAAAACAGGGAGGTGGTTTAATAATCAATTTCAGTTCTATAGGCGGATTAATGGGTTTGCCATTCCAGGGATTTTATTCTGCAAGTAAATTTGCTATAGAAGGAATCAGTGAAGCATTAAGGATGGAGGTGAAACAATTTAATATTAAGGTTATCCTCATCAATCCGGGTGATTTTCATACCAGCAATTCTGCCAATAGAAGAAATTTTCTTGCTCCGACCGGTACCGATGATCCCTATGGATCACAATTCAGTAAGACCCTGGCAATAATTGAAAAAGATGAATCAAACGGATGGGCGCCGGAAGTATTGGCAAAAAAAATGGTAAAGATTATCAATTGCAGGAATCCACGACAGAAGTACATAATTTCATCTTTCGAACAAAAGCTTGCAGTTGTTTTAAAATATATATTACCCGGGCCATTGTTCGCGAAGATCCTGCAGGATCATTATGGGATCAAGTAATATTAAGGTTTTCTGAAAAGTTTCTTTCTAAAAATCAGGGCCTCTAGCTATTTTGTGCTACCGACAAACTAATTCCATCAAAATGAAACTAAAGTTAATAGCCGTTATTTTATTAATGACAGGTTTTGCATCAGCTCAGAATGATCGTACAGGAATCTTTCAGTATAATTCTGATATTGGTAACCCTGCTCTGAAAGGTGCTGGTTCATATGATTCGGCTAACCAGGAATATTCCCTGAAAGGAGGTGGATATAATATCTGGTTTGAAAGAGATGAATTTCACTATTTGTACAATAAAATAAAAGGTGACTTCATTTTTACTGCAAACTTTGAATTTACAGGGGAAGGCAAAATTGCACACAGGAAGACGGGCATCATGATAAGGGAATCTGATGGTGGAAATGCTGCGCACATTTCTGCAACCCTGCATGGTGACGGATTGACCGTTTTGCAATGGAGGGAGTTGAAAGGCGCTTTCATGAGAGACCCTGAGGATGAAATTTTCGGAACAAAGAATAAATATGGAATACTTCAGATAGAAAGGACCGGAAATAAGATAATAATGAGAGCTGCTCATTTCGGAGAACCATTACAGGTTATAGGGTCACATGAAATGCAGAATCTTAAGGATGAAGTACTTGTTGGAATTTTTATCTGCTCCCACGATCCCTCTGTGATAGAAGAAGCCAGGATTTGGAATATCAGAATTGATAGGCCTGTCAGTGATAATTATAATCCAGGCAAAGAAGGATGGCTTGGCTGCAGACTTGAAACAATGAATGCTTCAGACGGTAAAAGAAAAATTATTTATGAAAAACAAGGAAGGTTTGAAGCTCCTAACTGGATGCCTGACGGCAAAAAGCTTTTATTCAATATGGATGGAAATATCTTTAAAATACCGTTTGATGGAGGGACACCGGAAAAACTTAATACGGGATTTGCAGACAAGATTAATAATGACCACGGGATTTCTTTTGATGGCAAACTTCTTGCAATAAGTAACCAGCGAGAAGGTTTACCCGGTGGCGGATCAACTGTATATATCCTTCCTGTTGAAGGAGGGACACCATTCCTCATAACCGAAAATACACCTTCATACTGGCACGGNNGGAATTCAATAAGCGGGGGAAAAGAGGTTGCTCTGACTTCAAACAAACCAGGAGAACATGTTGATGGATGTGAATATTCACCCGATGGGAAATTCATCTATTTTAATGCAAGTTATTCAGGCACAATGCAAATCTGGAGGATGAAACCTGATGGATCGGGATGCGAGCAACTTACCTTTGATGAATATAATAGCTGGTTTCCGCACATCTCACCTGACGGGAAATGGATAGTATTTATTTCATTTCCGCCGGATATCGAAGTGATTTCACACCCATCTTATAAAAGAGTAATGCTCCGATTGATGCCAGCATCAGGCGGGGCAATAAAAGTAATTGCATACTTGTATGGCGGACAGGGGACCATTAATGTACCATCGTGGTCCCCCGACAGCAAAAGCATTGCATTCGTCAGCAATTCAGGAAAACAATGATGTCTTAGATCAATATCCGGACCATATTAATGATTGCAGGTATTACATCAAAACGAATTTCTTCACAATAATATCACCGAAGACAGTCTTTAAAAATGGTTTCCCATTTTTCAATCCTGCATTGCCGAATCCGGTATCTGTTGAAATAAAACTGGTGAAGTCTCCAATTCTGGAATCAATGTATATCTCCTGTGAAACAGCATCATAGCGAATCCCTGTCATTCCCTGAAACATAGCATAGCTCGACATCGCCCTTGCATACCAGTGTCCGCATTCATACTCATCAAACGGATTCCTTACCCTCCCATCATATCTATCGCGGGCAGTACGTACTATATTAAGTCCCTTTTCAATCTCACCCATGAACATAAGGTGCGATGCAACCTGGTATTCAAATCCGGTCCATACCTCATTACTGTAAGGAAAAGGGAGAGAGAGATCGTCGCCTTTAGGCCAGGTACATAATAAAAGTCCTCCTTCATTTCCCATAGCATAAGTCGGACGCTGAGGATTTGAATGATCCTTAAGATTTTTTCTGAAATTGTATTTATAGACCGATAGCAGGTGGCTTTTAATTTTAACAGGATCAACAATATCGTTTAAACCGCAAACCTCACCTATCCACGTGCCAAGCACACCATCAGAAAGACATCCGGTGCCATACTGATATTTTGGTCCCTCTTTTTGTAAAATTGCCAGGGCTTCGGGTGAATAATTGCTATTGAATGCTCCTTTGGATACTTCAACCGGATCTGCAGCACTTAAACCTGTCCATTTAATTTTCTGGAAAAAATATTCCCCGTTGTAAAGGTCTTTCTCCATTACCTTTCTGCCTTTATCATAAAGCCCCTGATATTTGCTTACATCTTCTCCCAGAAATTTTCCCATAGTCGATATTGCCTTCAATGCTCCAAGATAGAAGCTTGTACACATGCCATCGGGCCCCCAGAATTCGATATCATAAGTATTATGATGAGGTTCCTCAAGTGTTCCTGTTGATCTCGGGTCCCATGTCCTGATACAGTAATCCATACTCTCAACTACTTTTGGATACATTTTCTTTAACCATTCTGTATTACCGCTAATGCGCCAGTCACGGTACATCTTCATAATGCCGCCAAGCTGTCCGTCTGATGCTGCATAGAATGTTGAAGCAACAGGGCGGATTGGCAATGCTGCCCTGAATGTTTGATGACCATTAGAATCCTGACTGGCAAAGAATTCTTCCCCGCGAAGCGTCCGTTCAAGCTTCGGAAATAAGTGAGGAATAGCCTGGGCATAGTTCCAGACATGAGTACAGGAGCCGGCGCAACATCCTGAATTGTCACCACACCCTTCCCAACTCCAGAGTTTTCCATCTGGTTGTCTCAAAACAGTTGGAGATTTAAGGATGGTAAGATTTGCAGCAATTGCTTCAATTACTTCGGGAGGAAGAGTTGAAGCATAAAATGAATCCTTAAACAGAATTGATTTTGCTCTGAGATCATTATATTCTGTTTTCCAGAAGGTTATGACATCCTCAATTGAAGTAAATTTTTTAGAATACCATGGTTTATAAAAAGGATCTTTACAGGAACAATTTGGATCGGGACTTATCTGCCTTGGTTTGTCTGCATCTTTTCCATATCTCAGATCAGTTTCCGGGACATACCATGCCATCATAAGCCTGATTACTTTTATTTCTCCGGGATTCAGGGAAAATGGCACGAAGAGTGATGCACCAGGCGCACTTTCATCAACAGGACCAATATTCCTGGTATCTCCGTTTAAAATTGTCTTCCATGTTATGGTAAGAGGATCCCACCATCCACCACGGAACCAGCAATGATCTACAATGGTATTTGGTTCATTTGTGAGAATTGCAAAATCTCCCCTTGTTTCAGGCTTATCCATTACACCCTCCTCAGACAGTATAAAACCATTCGCTGTTGTTTTGATCTTGTTCTTCCCATTAATCTGACTCATAAAATTTCTGGAATTGTATGAGAAGACTGCTTCTATTTTAGAAGAACCGGTGTTTTTGAAAGAATATTCAATGGCTCCAACGGGAAGACTTGAATTATCAGCATCTGTGGGAACGAATGGACTCCATCCATTTAGGTTTACCTCTAATGGAATATCAGCATCCTTTAATTCGATTGAAGCAAAAGGAAACCTGGCAATAAATTTTGCATTTTCAAATCTGGGCAACCCATAGCTTGTTCCGGGAGAACCATTAGCTGAGTTTGGCTGCCCGAATTTTTTCCAGTCAGGTACCTGCCCTTCAAGCACTTTTGTGCCGTTTTTAATGCCTTTCAGAGAGATAGCAGCGAACATGCAGGGCTCATTAAAAACTTCAGGACGATTACGTACCGACATGTGTGAGATTGCTCCTGTGCCTTCAATGCAGAACATTCCGGCTCCTATTCCTCCAACCGGGAAGGCTATCCTGTCAAGGTATTTACCTGAATAATAACCATTGTATTCATGGCCTCCAGTTCTATCATGTACCGGGTTTGAACAAGAGAATAGCAGGCCGAAAGAAATGAGAATTATTATATACCAAAAATTATATTTATTCATCTTAGTTGTTTTTCATTTTTGAAGTATCCCTGTCGTCATTTCAATATAATTAATTCACTTCAAGTCCCTGCCAATCAGGCAGTTTTGGGAATTTTGCATGTGGTTCAGCCTGGTACCAGTAGCAGACCGAAGATATATCGGATTTTTGAGCTAAATATCTGCCTCCCTTATGCCAGCCCAGGTCTTGTATAGTTATTTTCAGATCTTTATCGAAACGGATCGGATCCATAATATGCCATCTGTAAAGGCCAAATCTTTGCATAATATTATAGTGTCCATCACCACGGATCACCTGGCATAATCCGGAATATGGAGTACAGAATTCAGTATAATTTGATTCAGACAAACCCGCCTGGTTCTTCTTATTGGTATCAAAATCGTAGGAGCCGCAGAAATAATCTTCTGTTCCCGTTCCACAGATCGTTGGAAATTGCGTGTCGCCATCGATATAGAATTTAATTTCTCCCTCACCCCACCAGCCATTGTTTTGTACTCCCCATGCCAGGTAAACTCCTACATATTGCCCTTTCCCTTTTATGCCTTCATTTATACTATAGACAGAAGTTTCATCAGGTTTTGAACGGTGGAATTGTGCATGAAAATATCCGGCATCGGAAGGAACTTCTGTAAGGGTATAGTCAATCTGGTAATATACAGTCATAGCATTCTGGTCATCTATATTTTCCATAGTAATCCGGCATTTTTTCCTGAAAGGCATAACCCAGTAACAATTAAAAGCACTTCCGGGGTTTACACATACGGCAGCTGAGTTGATTGGAGCATAACTACCCCAGCCCATCCCGAAGAAATCACCAACAGGGCATTCAATTGATGGTTCTGTTTCATCGTCCCAATAAAACCGGATAATTGAGAAGCGCCAGTTGCCAGTGGGTGTCATCCAGATATGCTGGATAGCACCGGGACCGTCTATTACTGCCATAGTAAAAGTCTCTCCGGATTTTATTCGTACAAAGGGATTTAATTTCCACCCCTGCCCAAGATCACGGGCGGCACTTGAAGCATTCGCCACATTTGGTTTATCCTTATCTGTGGGGTTGGCCATGCCTGCCTTACCTTTTTCACCGGTGAAGTTCTCCGGGCTTATTGAGCGGGTTTTAGCATCTGATAACTTGTACAAACTACCCATATTCATATCAAGACCATTGAAATGTGATTGTGAAAAGGCCCACAAAGGCAATAGAGAAATCAGGAACAGAAGCATTACATTCTTTTTCATTTCATTTTGTATAAAGTTTATTACTTGATTTTAAATATTTTTCTTTAATCATAATTCAGGTTGATTAATCAAACTTGAAACAATTAACATTTCAAATGCATCCAATAGTCTCTTAAAATTAGTAAAATTCAAGAAATTAATAGTCAAGAATATTTATCATTTTTAAGTTCAATCAAAGTACCTTTACTCTAATGATAATTTGTAAATCATTTGTGAACATCATCTTTTTTTTGACACTTCTTAATAAAAAATGTAAAATATTGTATTCATCCGCATATGGAAAGTGCTGTAAAATAGATGCCACAGCGATACTTACTAAATCCCGGGGTCACCAGTAATTTATATTATCAAATTGCTTTTAGTTTTTATCTTTGTGCTTCTGAATTGTCGATTTTCTGAATCTGTATTAATGAGAGCAACCAGACTGAAATTTTCGTTTTTACTATTTGCTTTTTTTATAGCTGGTACATTAATAAAAAGCTATTCACAGGCAACTGTAAAAACAATTATAAAAGGTTCGGTAGTAGATGCCAAAACAGGAGAACGTCTTCCTTTTATAGCGGTCTTCATTAAAAATACAACTATTGGAACGGTTACAGATTATGCCGGTAATTATTCCCTCGAAACTACTGTAAATGAGGGGTCAATTGTTTTTTCATCCTTAGGATACAGTAACGAAACACGACCTCTTTCAATCGGGAAAACCCAGATAATTAATATAAAATTGAATCCCGCTACTTATAGCATAGATGAAGTAGTTGTGAGGCCTCCAAGGAGGAACTATTCAAATAAAAACAACCCTGCAGTAGAATTAATTGACAAAGTTATTGCAAAGAAATCCGAAAATAGAAAAGAAGGATCCGATTATTTACAATATGATAAGTATGAAAAGATCCAGTTTGCTTTAGCTAATTTTAGTCAGAGGTTCAAGGAACAGGGTCCTTTCAGGAAATTTCAGTTTGTATTCAATAATCTTGATACCGCAAAACAGGAGGGAAAAGAAATACTTCCATTGTTTATCAAGGAGACTCTTTCAAGATGTTATTACAGGAAAAACCCTGTCGGAAATAAAGAGATAATCCACGGTGAAAAAACAATTAATTTTGATGAATACATTGACAATAAGGGAGTTTCAGCAAATCTCAGGTATCTGTATCAAAATATAAATATTTATGATAATGATATTATGTTTATGACTAACAAATTCCTGAGTCCGATTGCAAACGGGGCACCTATCTTTTACAGATACTTCATAATAGATACACTGCTTGTGGATAATGTTAATTGTTTTAAGTTACTCTTTGAGCCAAGGAACAGATCGGATTTCCTTTTTGAAGGATACCTTTATGTTACCCAGGACAGCAGCTTTGCAATCAAAAAGATAGATATGGGATTGAACAATCATATAAATGTTGATTGGTTAAAAGATGTCAAAATTGTCCAGGATTTTGCTCTGGTCCAGAAAAAAACCTGGATGCTTACAAAAGACGAAATTTCAATGAATTTTGGAATAACAAAGAATTCTTTAGGGGTATTTGGACAACGAACGGTATCATATGCAGATTATGCTATTAACGAAGCTATTCCCGATACAGTCTTCAGGGGTCAAACCATAACCAGCAAACTTGATCCTCTTGAGAAAAATGATGATTATTGGGAAAAAAACCGTCTTCAACCTCTCACAAAAACAGAAAAAGGCATTTATACTCTTATTGACAGTATTAAACAACTACGAGCTTTTAAGCTTAGGATGGATGTTCTCATGCTCCTGAGCACCGAGTTTATAACCTTCAAAAAGATAGAAATCGGTCCCGTTGGCAATTTTTATAGTTTCAACCCTATAGAGGGATCAAGGGTTAGGTTCGGAGGACGCACTACTCCTGGATTCAGTAAAAAAATTACTTTCGACAGTTACCTGGCATATGGATTCACTGACAACAAGTTAAAATACTCTGCTGGAGTCACTTATTCCTTCACCCCAAGAACAATCTATCAGTTCCCGGTAACATCTTTAAAACTTAGCTATCAGTACGACACTAAGATACCTGGACAGGAGTTTCAGTTTGCACAAGGCGATAATATCTTATTATCATTTACAAGAGGTGTTAATGACAAACTGCTCTATAACAAAACATTCAAAACAGAATTTTACAATGAATTTGAGAATCATTTTTCATATGATCTTGGTTATAATTTCACAAAACAGTCACCAGCAGGTTCTCTCTATTTTAATCCCTCTGATTATGTACCAAATGGCGTTCAAAATATCAATATTTCAGAAATATTCCTCACTTTGAGATATGCCCCAAACGAAGGATTTTACCAGGGAAAGTTATACAGGTATCCGGTTTCGAATAAATATCCCATCATTCTTTTGAAGTATGCGGTGGGATCGAAACTAATAGGTAATGATTATTCGTATTCCAGAGTTCAGGTGAATATGTTTCAAAGAGTTTTTTTCCCTTTGATCGGTTATACAGATATCATTGGGGAAGCCGGAAAAATTTTCGGGCAAGTACCTTACCCCTTACTATTTATACACCGGGCAAATCAGACATACTCTTATCAGAAGGATGCTTATAATCTGATGAACTTTCTTGAATTTGTGAGTGACAAATATGTATCCATCAGTGTTGATCATTGCTTTAACGGATTTTTTTTCAATAAATTTCCGCTCCTGAAAAGATTTAAGCTGAGAGAACTTGTTACATTTAAAGCCCTTTATGGCGGGGTAAGCAACATTAGCAATCCTTCATTAAATTCAGAACTTTTCAAGTTCCCGACAGATATTAATGGAACCCCGCTCACTTATTCGCTTGAAAAAAAGCCATATATAGAAGCCGGAATTGGTGTTTCAAATATATTCAGGATCTTCAGGGTTGACCTTATAAAGCGCTTTACATATACAGGGAATCAAAATATTTCAACTATAGGTATCCGGGTACAATTCAGGCTGGATATTTAAAATCTGCGTTAAAAGAGAGACATTTCGCAAAAGATATTCCAGTCTGAGTCCAAGAAGATAATTATTTTCCTGCATTGTTAGAAAAAATAAATTTTGTGCAAAAGGATATAAACATTATCAACAAGTATTTGTTATATGCATGTGCTTTTTATTTGCCTGGATGATTCAGGCAGCTTTAATATATTATTATCAGAAATTATTCCTGAAAATGCAAGTTTGAATATATCGCATAAATGATGTTCTGTTTTTTAAATGAAAATAAATTGTATAATTGATAACTTATTTAATAAAAACATATAAATCATACAAATATGTTATTAGATAGCGAGATAATCAGAGCGTTTTACAAAGAATTAGCTGATAAAATTAATATGTCCAGGAATTCGCTTAAACGTCCTTTGACTTTAAGTGAAAAAATACTTTACAGCCATTTATTTAATAATAAAAAATTTGTTTCCTCAAAGAGAGGAGTTGATTATGCCGATTTTGCACCGGACAGGGTTGCTATGCAGGATGCTACGGCTCAAATGGCACTTTTACAGTTCATGATGGCAGGAAAAGATCAGTCAGCTGTTCCGGCCTCAGTACATTGCGATCATCTTATAATGGCAAAATACGGGGCTGATGAAGATATGAAATCAGCTGTCTTTACAAATAAAGAAGTATATGATTTTCTGAGTTCCGCCTGTAATAAATATGGCATCGGGTTCTGGAAACCCGGAGCAGGCATAATTCATCAGATTATTCTTGAAAATTATGCGTTCCCCGGAGGTATGATGATAGGAACTGACTCTCATACTCCGAATGCAGGCGGACTGGGAATGGTGGCAATCGGAGTTGGTGGAGCAGATGCTGTTGATGTGATGACCGGAATGGAACTGGAGCTGAAATTGCCCAGAATAATTGGTATTAAATTAATTGGAAGACTAAATGGATGGAGTTCTGCAAAAGATGTAATACTTAAAGTTGCAGGTTTATTGACTGTAAATGGAGGAACTGGCTGTATTGTTGAATATTTCGGAGAAGGCGCTGAATCCATTTCATGTACGGGTAAAGCTACAATCTGCAATATGGGAGCAGAAATCGGTGCAACTTGTTCTATTTTTGGCTATGACGATTCAATGGCTAAATATCTTATTGCTACCGGAAGAAAAGAGGTGGCAGAACTTGCAGAAAAAAACAGGGAACATCTTACTTCTGATATTGAAGTTTTAGCTGAACCAAAGAAATACTATGATCAGTATATCGAAATAGATTTATCTGAACTTGAACCATATATCAATGGCCCTTTCACTCCTGATCTTGCAACCCCTATTTCGCAGATGAAAGAGGCAGCTGAAAGAAACAGATGGCCTGTAAATGTTGAAGTCGGGCTTATCGGTTCTTGTACAAATTCATCTTATGAAGATATTTCGCGTGCTGCATCAGTTGTTAAAAATGCTCTGAGTTTAAAATTATCCGCCAGATCTGAGTTTAAGATTACGCCAGGATCAGAACAAATCCGATTCATTGCTGAGCGTGATGGATATCTTGATTTGTTTGAAAGAATCGGAGGTGAAGTGTTTGCAAATGCCTGCGGTCCTTGTATAGGTCAATGGGATCGCAAAGGATCTGAGAAAAACCCGGTAAACACAGTGATCCATTCCTTTAACCGTAATTTTGCTAAAAGAACTGACGGAAATCCAAATACTTATGCCTTCGTTGCCTCGCCTGAAATTGTAACTGCCATAGCTATTTCCGGTAAGCTGACATTTAATCCTATTACCGATAAATTAATAAATGCTGACGGGATAGAGGTAAAATTATCCGAACCGAAAGGACACGAGCTTCCTCTACATGGATTTGGTAACATTGAAAATGGTTTTCAAAAACCTGGGGGGAAAGGTGAAAAGGAAGATATATTAATAGCCTCTGATTCAGACAGATTACAGCCATTGGCACCTTTCATGGAATGGGATGGACTTGATTTTACTGACCTCCCTCTACTCATCAAGGCTAAAGGAAAATGCACAACCGATCATATTTCAATGGCTGGGTTCTGGTTGAAATACCGCGGACATCTTGAAAATATCTCAAATAACTACATGATTGGCGCTGTCAACTATTTCAATGAAAAAACTAACCTTATACTCAATCAGTTATCGCAGAAATATGAAGCAGTTCCTTCTGTGGCAAGGGTTTATAAAAATGCCGGATTAGGATCTGTTGTAGCGGGCGAAGAAAACTTCGGTGAAGGATCGTCCCGTGAACATGCTGCTATGGAACCAAGATATCTTAATGTCAGGGCAGTAATTGCAAAATCTTTTGCACGTATTCATGAAACCAATCTTAAGAAACAAGGAGTTCTGACATTGACTTTCTCAGATAAAAACGATTATGACAGAATAAGGGAAGATGACAAAATTGATATAACAGGACTAAAGGCATTTGCTCCCCGGAAACTAATTGACGTTGTTTTGAAACATTCTGATGGGAAAAAAGAAACCATTAAAGCCAATCATTCCTATAATAACACTCAGATAGCCTGGTTCAAAGCAGGAAGTGCTTTAAACCTGATCAGGAAATCAAATAAAAAAAGTACTTAAAACAAGTTATTCAATTTAACTGAAAAATATGATACCTGAAAAAATTAAATCAACACTCGGCAAATTGGATGTTCCTGATAATCCAATTATTCCATTTATTGAAGGTGACGGAACCGGACCTGATATTTGGAGAGCCTCAG
>PMEC01000055.1:42271-76151 GCA_003155705.1 Bacteroidales bacterium | reverse complement strand
TTTTAGGATCGCCCTTTTTGCGGTTGTCTTGCTTATCTTTTGGGTGATGTTAAACGCATCGCTTTCAAATGTTATGAATCTATCTATCATTGTGGGAGGGGTATTGTTGACATTCCCCCTTGTTTGGCTCGGCAGGAAAATACTAGATCGACGCCAAACAATGGGCCACGCCGTCTGGACAACAACATTTGTACATTTTGGTCTGGGTTTAACATTTGGTGTTCCTATCATTCGGGCAGTATCCACTTATCAAACCTGGTCTGGCTGGAAACTTCCAATACCATCTGTAATAGGCTTGGGTCTGGTCATTATTACTGGAGTAGCTTGTTTGCTGACAGTGATAAACCTTGCCTTAAAAGGATTTGGAGCGCCCTTTTTCATTGTGCTCAGTCGGAAATTGGTGGCTGATTGGTTATATGCCTGGACGCGCAATCCTATGGTGCTGGCAGCTCTGTCTTTTTTCATGTCATTGGGAATCTGGTTTCAGTCAGCGCTATTTGTGCTTTGGGTACTCACTCTGTTTGCACCGGCATTACTTTTTTTCGTGAAAGTATATGAAGAACGAGAACTTGAGTTTCGTTTTGGAGTATCCTATCTGGAATACAAATCTAAGACCCCAATGTTGTTTCCAAGAAAACCGAAAAATTGAAATGATAGGGTTAAAACATTAGTTTGATAAGCGATTGATAATGAGCGTCATGTGCATAACACATGGTATAAGCAATGTCGGGGTTTAAGGGTAAACAACAGTAGATTATCGTCACTTCATTTCTTGCTTTCATCCGGAAGATGCTTAACAAAGAAAAAGCCATGTACTTTGCACCTGGCTTTTTCTTTGTAGACAAAATGATTAAAATATCTAATCAAAGAGGTCTTTTTAGAAGACGCAAGTAATCCCAATTTTGCCGCCAGAGAATTCGTTTCCTCCGCCAAATTCAAGATTCAACCCGAAATTATCATTGATAAAATATCTGACTCCGATTTGAGCGCCCAGACCAAGACCTGAAGAACCATTGCCAGGATAATCTGAAGGGGATGACCAGACGAAGTATCCAATGTTAATCCCTGCATATACGTCCCATGCGGGCTGAATATTCAGAATTCTGTCAAAGTGATAATTCCCATTACCAGAGAACCCAATTATTGAGCTTCTGTACCTTGTGTCGGTATATGTTTGGTTATAAGATCTAAAAGAACCTTCAATACCTAAAGAAATATCCGGATGAACTCCAAAATCCAATCCAAGATAAATGGGAATTCCACTGTTTGAGAAACCGAGTCCTGCATTAAGTTGCGTCCTTCTATTCTCAGAAGTGTTTTGAGCGCTAGCTATAAAGAATGTCAGCGCTGATAACAAGAAAATGATGCTTAACTTTTTCATTTTTATTGATTTTGATTAATTTGGTATATAAATAACGTATTACAAAGGTTGGGTTCTTTGTAATTGGAAGTGTTACAAAACTTTAGAAATAAGTTACATCATTCACACATTTGCGATTGGAATATATATCGGGAGGTTGGGGTAAAACCCTGGAGGATTATTCTTCACTTCGTTCATCATGATCCTTTTCAGAGGAGGCTGATGAAATATCTAACCTGAGATTAGTAGAAGACATTAATAAAATCCTGGTATTCATAGATTCTGAGTTCGCTCTGGTAGAACCATTAATGTTATCATATTGTTACAGTCAGAACTCTGTGATAATAGACCAAGTTTCAATTATTTGAAGAAACTGGAGTAAAATACAGTTTGGGCATATTAAGTATTTCACCTCACTAATCCTGATTATAACTTGTACAAATTTAGGGAACGGTGTGGGTGCAACTTTGTTATCTTTGTTCTTAATAATAAGACATGCATATACACGGTCATAATATAAAACCTGAATACCAGCAAGCTGTAATGAAGGTGCAGCATTATATAAATCTGAATCTGACTGGTGATGTCTCATTGGTAACTTTAGCAGGGATAGCCAATTATTCACCTTTCCATTTCCAAAAGATCTTTACTGATGCAATATCTGAAACCCCCAAACAATATGTAATCAGACTTCGGTTGGAAAGGTCCGCGCATTATATAAAGTTATTCCCCGATCTGGCGATTAATGAAATTGCTTCGGGTTGTGGCTTTTCATCTGACTCAATATTCAGCAGAGCATTTAAGAATTATTATGGTATTTCCGCTGATAAATTTAGGAAGCTTCCACACAATAAGATTCAGGAAGTAAAGAAAAGGAGAAATAGGTTTCCTCTGGGACTGGAACCATGGATATCTCCGATTTCAGATATACAGGGGAAAATTAATACTGTTAAAATATCTTCCAGCCCTGTTGTCAGTACAATGTATTCTTTTCAAATTGCATGCATTCAGACAACTTTAAGTCATAGAGAAAACATACCATTTGCTTTTAAAAGCATAATCCAATGGGCTATTCCACAAAATTTAATTACATCTTCAACAAAGTACTTCGGAATCTGGCTGGATATACCGTATTTAACTGCACCCGACAAATGCCGTTATCTTTGTGGATTTGAAGTAAGTTCTGATATTAATCCAACCAGAGGAATAGTTATTCAGACTTTTAATAAAGGCCTGTATATCAATTATAAAATGGTCGGAAACATAAATGAAACATTGAATTCGCTTATAGCATTAAATCATAATTATATCGATTCAATGGGATACTCTATCTCTGAAATGATTTGCTTTGAACAATTTGATGAAAGTCCAGCAACCAAACCTTATGATAGGATAAACCGTTCACTTTTAATCCCGATTAATATAAAATAATCAGCTCCGGGGATGAAATCGCAGGATTTGCAAACAACTTACCAAGAAATGCAAACTCAATAAGTTGAAAACAACAGATCTTTGTATCCATATCATTAATACATAAACAAATGGAAACAAAGAACAAAACATGGTTTGGCAACCATTCACATTCAGGAATTGTAATTTTTGCAGCTGCCATATTGGCCATAATTTTTATTAATTTCCTTCCTGAAGAAAAAATATTTTCATCAGTTCTGATTGGATTGATAATAAGTCATACATTGATCCTGCTTATAACAGTTTTTGGAGGATGGATGTTACTTCCTGAAAGAATTCTGAAAAAGTTCAGAAAACAAACATCTGTGAGAAGTTTTGATTTTGGGTGGTCTTCAAAATGGAGCAAAGGTTTTGGATTCGCCTCTTTGCTTGTATTACTTTTAGCTGCATATTCCTATCTCGGATTGACAGGAAATCCTGTCTTGCAAATATTTGTATTCACTTTTCTCCTTTTGCTGGCAGTTAACTTATATATCGGAAATATTATTGCGGGGGATTCTGGTAGCACAAATGATGTCATTTTACCTTATGTTGATCTCTATAAAGCAGGAAAAAATAATGTACTCGATGCAGGCTGCGGTGCAGGACGAACAACAATTTCGATATCAAAAACATCGTCAGATATAAATATTGTTGCATTTGACCGGTTTGATGCCAATTATATTGATGATGGTGGCAAAGCTTTACTGAGAAAAAATTTAGATTTGGCGGGTATTTCTTCCAGAGTTACAATAGAACAGGGAGATATTACTTCAATGCCTTTTAGCATAAATAGTTTCGATGCCGCCGTAAGCTCATTTATGTTTGACCACCTGGGAAAAAACAAATTGCCTGCTTTAAAGGAAATGTGGCGAGTTTTAAAACCCGGTGGCAGGTTTCTGCTTATTATTGCAGTAAGAGGTTATTCGACTTTTGCAATAGCAAATGTTCTCAGCCTGGCATTTGCAACCCGTAGCGACTGGAAAAGATTATTCCAGGAAAGCGGTTTCTATCTTTTAGACGAAGGAAACATAAATTTTGGCACCTACTTTCTAATTGAGAAACCCCGAGGATGAAGTACCATTTGAAAAAAAGGCTGGTGTTACCCAGTCTTTAAGTAATGATACTTTTTTCTTACAATACTAATTGTATCAATTAAATTAAATCATATGTGGCAGATATTCATTGGTAGTCTTGTTTTAAGCTTAATTCATGCGGCTATTCCTAACCACTGGCTACCCATGATAGCTATTGGCAAAACAGAAAAATGGACGCTAAAGGAAACCTTAACAGCAACTATAATAACAGGGGTTTCACATACAATAAGTACAATATTGATTGGCATAATTGTGGGTCTGATCGGTATAAAACTTTCCAGCAGCTATAATCTTGTGATAGATTATGTTGCCCCTTCCATTTTGATAGCTATTGGTACATTATACATCATATCCGACATCAAAAATCGGGAACATCATCATCACACAAAACTTGAAAATACAAATATCCCGAGCTTTACCAAATCAAAGATTGGCATCCTCGTTAGTTTAAGTGTAGCAATGTTCCTGACACCCTGTGTTGAAATCGAGGCCTATTATTTTCAGGCAGGTACGATTGGCTGGAAAGGGATAATTATTGTTTCAGCAGTATATTTCTCTGCAACAGTGTTACTCATGTTGTTATTTGTCTATGTAGGGTTTAAGGGTACTCAGGGATTAAGGTCACACACTCTTGAACACCATGAGAAACTTATTACCGGGATTGTCCTCATCGGTCTTGGAATTCTTGCTTTTTTTGTTAACTTGTAGTTTCATGAATAAATTGTTTGCCAGCCCTGTTTTTGATTAAGCAATCCTAATATTATTCTTGATTAGTATGAAATATGTGACAATTCGAAATTCAGACAATTTTATTAATCACATTTGGCTTGACTGTATCAGTAAGTTCATTTGCACAAAACAATACGACAATGAAAAGCATCAATAACAACGCACCTGTAAAGTGTAGCAAGACAATTTTAATAAATGCAAAACCCGAAAAAGTTTGGGCTATCTTAACCAACATAGACCATTGGGCAAACTGGCAAACCGACATTACCAAACCAAAACTAAACGGACAATTAAAACCAACCACAACTTTCGACTGGAAAACTGGTGGAGCAAAAATTCATTCAACAATTCAATCAATTGACGAATTTAAATATATTGGGTGGACAGGAAAAACATTTGGAATGTTAGCTATTCACAACTGGAAACTGATAGCACTGAATGGACAAACAAAAGTGGAAGTTGAAGAAAGTATGGAAGGCTTTCTGGCTGGACTTTATAAAAAATCATTTAATAAAAGTTTAGAAACAGGAATGCAAAAGTGGCTTGATTTGCTAAAAATAGAAAGTGAAAAATAAAATGAAAGGCAGATCGCCAGCGGGTAGTTATGGAATTAACAGCAAGTACATAGACACTTTAAAAACGAATGGACATAAATTAACTGCATTATCGGCAGATGGACAAGCAAGAGAATTTGAGATAAAATGGAAAAATACAAAGTTCAGGATATAGAAATATCTAACCTCCAAAATAATCTTGATAAAGTGATTGATTTTTCCCAGGACACAAGTAAATACTGGGTTTCCGGGAGTCTTAATGTTAAGAAGATTATACAAAATATCGTATTTCCAGAGGGTTTAGTACTTGATACTGAAAAACGTCAATATCTAACCTCGAAGGTTAATTGTCTATTTTCCTTAAAACGTCATTATATGAGGACTTCGGGAGCCATAAAAGAAAAACTCCCATCAAAGATGATGAGGAGTCAGCTCTTGAACTGAAGGGAGATTAAGCCTCACTTCGTTCGGCTTGATCCTTTTGGAGGTGCTTAACAAGCCAAAATCCCTGCAGCCGCTTTCAACGTCTGTCGGGTCTTTTTATTTTTATCCCTCGCTTGAGCAAGCTCGGCTCGGTCTAAAAACAAAAATCCCCGGCGCATTCGCACCAGGGCTTTTTCTTTGTAGCGGAGGGAGGATTCGAACCCCCGACCTTTGGGTTATGAGCCCAACGAGCTACCACTGCTCCACCCCGCAATATTGTGGGTGCAAATTTAGTATAAACAGTGCAATTACCAAAATAATTATCTGTTTTTTTATGTTTTTTATTGCTATGTTTGTCAGATGATTAGATATTGTCTTTAAACCAAAATCGTCATTCAATTGTTTATTACTAAAATATTTTACTATGCCACGCGTATTTAAAGCTTTCGATATCGAAAAAGAAGACAAAGAGGTTAAACGCGACTATCTTGACAGACATATGCCTCATGTTTTTTGTCCGGACCAGGTAAAAAAAGGAGAAAAATTTGAAATAAAAATCAAGCTTGGTGACGAATATGTTCATCCCGACGACGCCGACCATTTTATAAGTGTTATTCAACTCTGGAACAGGGAAACACTTCTTGCAGAAGCCCGTTATACAGCGGGTGTTTTTGGCAATAAACCGGCTCATTTTGAAGTAGATTTCTATATTGTTGCTCCTGATGTGTCAATGAACCTTTCAGCCATGGCTGTCTGCACAAAACATGGACTTTGGCAGAGCGAAGACAAACCTGTAAAAGTTATCTGATCTGCAAAATACTCCGGTTTTTAAATCAGAACCTGTTTTCATGAGACAGGTTTATTATCTTTGTCAGGCTATCATAATCTGAGAAATGGCAAAGAACGAAAAAAACAGACGAAACTGGCGCGATAAATATAAATTCGCAATTTTTAATGACACCACATTTGAGGAAGTTTGGCGTGTCAGACTTACTCAATATAATGCATTTCTGCTTATAGCATTTTTAATGTTGTTTATTGTCGGTGCTACCTCTTCTCTGATTGCTTTCACAAATATCAGGGAATTTATTCCCGGATATCCTGATATTACAATGAGACGTAATATCCTTATGAGTGCAATCAGACTGGATTCTCTCGAACGGGAACTTGCTTTGAGAGATAAATATTTTGCTAACCTTAATGCAATTATTTCAGGAAAGCCACCTGTCGAAATTATTCCACCCCATGATACAACAAAAAATTATGGAGCAATAAAATTTGCAAATTCGCCTGAAGATCAGGCATTAAGGAGTAAGGTTGAAAAGGAGGAACAGTTTAATCTGTCTCTGGGTCCAAGGATAAATGAAACTACCAGCCTTGCGAGCCTTCACTTTTTTCCTCCGGTAAAAGGAATTGTCTCCGGAAAATACGACCTGCGTACAAAACATTTCGGGACCGATATTGTAACTAAACCAAAATCCCTTGTTTCAGCAGCACTCGATGGAACTGTTATTTTTACAGGCTGGACTATGGAAACAGGATATGTAATAGAAATACAGCATATCAACAATCTTGTTTCAGTTTATAAACATAATTCAAGCCTGCTGAAGGAAGCCGGTGATCTTGTCAGAGCGGGTGAGGCAATTTCAGTTGTAGGTGACTCAGGTGAGCTTTATACATCCGGCCCTCATCTTCATTTTGAGATGTGGTATAAAGGAAATCCTCTTGACCCCGAAAAACATATCCTATTTTAATAATAAGGAAATTCGTTAATGCCCAAAAGAATAGCTTTATTAGGATCAACAGGATCAATAGGTACACAGGCACTTGATGTGATATCGAGATATCCTGATGAGTTTATTGCGGAGATTCTTACTGCTGGTAACAACATTGAATTATTAATTGAACAGGCAAAAAAATTTCAACCGGATTCTGTCGTGATTGGCAACACGAATCATTATAATCTTCTTAAAGAGAGTCTGAAAAATCTTCCGATAAAAGTTTATGCCGGTAACGAAGCAATTGAACAGGTTGTTGCTGGTGATAATATAGACGTAGTACTGGTTTCGATGGTAGGTTACTCAGGTCTGAAACCTACAATCTCTGCAATTAAAGCCGGGAAAGATATTGCCCTTGCAAACAAAGAAACTCTGGTTGTAGCCGGCCATATAATAAGTGAAGCTATTTTGAAATCAGGCAGCAGGTTAATACCTGTTGATTCAGAACATTCCGCCATACTTCAATGCCTGGCAGGCGAGTCGGCTAACCTGATCGAAAAGATAACCCTAACAGCTTCAGGAGGTCCATTTTTGAACTATTCATATAAAAAACTAAAATCAGTCGGACCCGGAGATGCCCTGCGTCATCCTAACTGGAATATGGGGAATANNTGGCTTTTTGACCTGAATCCATCGCAGATTGAGGTTCTTATTCATCCCCAGTCAATTATACATTCCTTTGTTCATTTCTCAGATGGCTCAGTTAAAGCTCAGCTTGGGATTCCGGATATGAGAGTACCGATACTTTATGCTCTAAGTTATCCCGACAGATTTATTTCAGACCTTCCCCGGCTTAATCTGAATGATTATAGAAGTCTCAGATTTCAATCACCTGATCTGAAAAAATTTCGTAACCTTGCGCTCGCATATTCAGCTTTAAAGGAGGGAGGAAATATGCCTTGCATATTAAATGCAGCAAATGAAGTGGCAGTTGATGCATTTCTAAAGGGGAGAATAGGCTTTCTTCAGTTACCTGATATTGTAGAATACGCCATGGACGAAACAGAATTCTTATCTTCCCCTGACCTGGAATTTCTGGAAGTCACTGATAATAATGCAAGAGAAATAGCAATTGATTATATTAATAAACTCGATACATTGAAATGACTATAGTAATAAAAATCCTTCAGTTTGTGATGAGCCTGTCAATTCTGGTTATTATCCATGAATTCGGTCATTTTATTCTAGCTAAACTTTTTAAAACGAGAGTTGAAAAATTTTATCTCTTTTTCGATCCATGGTTCTCCATCTTCAAAATAAAAAGAGGAGAGACTGAATATGGAATAGGCTGGATTCCACTGGGAGGTTATGTAAAGATATCCGGAATGATTGATGAATCGATGGATCGTGAACAAATGAAACAACCCCCACAGCACTACGAGTTCAGGTCAAAACCCTCATGGCAGAGACTTCTAATAATGACAGGTGGTGTCATTTTTAATTTTATTTCAGCTATTCTTATTTATGTTCTGGTTTTGTTTGCATGGGGTGAAACCTACCTTCCTACGGCAAATGTAAAATATGGAATTGTCACAGATTCGGTAGGTTATTCTATCGGACTGAGAAATGGTGATAAGATACTTACCGTTGATAATATTTATGTTGAAGACTTCAGACAGATCATCCCGGGTATAATGCTGAACGCCCGGAAAACTGTTCAGGTTGAGAGGGATGGACAAAAACTGAATATTGATATACCCAAAGATTATATTAATAAACTTCTGAAGGGCAAGGGACAGATTGATGCCAGGATCCCCTTTGGGCCATTTGTTATTGACGGATTCCGGAAAGAATCTCCGGCAAAATCGTCGGGAGTTCAGGCAGGGGACGAGCTCATCGGACTAGATAGTATAAAATTCACATATTATGACCAGTTTCAGAAATATCTCGCGGAAAACAAGTACAGAATTATAGTCCTGAACCTTTTACGAAAAGGAGCATCATTGAATTTACAGGTTAAACCAGATACATTGGGAATGCTTGGAGTTACAAGACTAGTGGATAGCCAGATATTTGAACTAAAGACAGTACGATATGGTTTTATTCAATCAATCCCTGCAGGATTGGATAAAGGATTCAAAACGGTTGCCAATTACCTTAAGCAGTTTAAGCTGATTTTTTCGAAGCACAGCAAAGCATACGAGTCACTCGGTGGCTTTATTACAATAGGAAACATTTTCCCGGGAGTATGGGATTGGGACGCATTCTGGAATCTTACTGCTTTCCTTTCCATAATTCTGGCAGTCATGAATATACTACCAATCCCCGCTCTTGATGGTGGACATGTAATGTTCCTGCTTTTCGAAGTAGTAACAGGACGCAAGCCAAGTGATAAATTCCTGGAATATGCTCAGATAGTGGGCATGGTAATCCTGTTTTCACTTCTGCTATATGCCAATGGGAATGATATACTAAGACAATTTAGAAAATAGAATTAGCATTCATTCGGTTTGATTTTATTAAAGTAATTATAACTTTGTACATAATTTAATACTTTAAGCAATGGGAAAGATTGGTTTTTCGGAGATTTTGCTTATTCTGCTGGTAATCGTTCTGCTTTTTGGAGGTCGTAAAATTCCTGAACTTATGAAAGGGATTGGTCAGGGGATGAAAGAATTTAAAAAAGCTTCCAAATACGACCCTGATGATGACAAAAAGGAGACCACTAAGAAAGAATAGCCATTCCCTCTACAATATTTACCGGAGCCTGTAACTTCTGAGTTACAGGTTTCTTTTTTGTACTAAGTGGAATAATATATTTTTTCTGCAGGTATCTTGAATTTATGATGGTATCAGCCAATCGTTTCGTATTTCTGATTTCTTCTCCTTGGAATGAAACCAGCCTCCCTTATAATTGACTGCAGCTCAGATGAGTTAAACCTGTTTACGGCTCCGGCAGCGCTCACAACATTCTCTTCAATCATAATTGATCCAAGATCATTAGCACCTGCTTGAAGCGAAAGCATAGCAATCTCCTTACCGACTGTAAGTATCGATGACTGGATGTTTTGAATATTATTTAACATTATCCTGCTGATTGAAATCGTTCGTATATATTCCGGACCGTTCACATTGTTTCTAATCCCAAATTTTTCAGAAAGTACGGTCCCCTTATCCTGAAATGGCCAGGGAATAAATGAAATAAATCCGTAATGACCAGACGGCTTTTGATCCTGCAGGTTCCGGAGACTAACAAGGTGCCGGATCCTTTCTTCCCTTGTTTCTATATGACCGAACATCATTGTTGCCGATGTAGGAAGATTAAGAAGATGGGCTTCCCTCATTACACTCAGCCATTCTTTAGAAGTAGCTTTATGAGGGGAAACAATTTTTCTGACCCGGTCGGATAATATTTCAGCTCCGGCGCCCGGAAGACTGTCAAGTCCTGATCCGATAAGTCTCTTCAGTACATTTGAATAAGTAAGGTGCTCTTTTTTAGAAAGATAAACTATTTCAGGAGGACCAAGAGCATGAAGTTTTAAAGTCGGATATAAAGATTTCAGTCTGCTGAAAAGATCATTATAAAAGTCAAGATCCAGCTCAGGATTCATTCCTCCCTGCAAAAGTAATTGATCTCCTCCAAGTGCGTACAACTCATTGATCTTTTGAATGTATTCTTCAGTTGTTGTAATATAGGCATCTTCAGAATTCTTTTTCCTGCAGAAATTGCAGAAACTGCATTGTGAAAAACAGACATTGGTAACATTGACATTTCTGTCAATCATCCAGCCGGCTTCATTCCCTGGATTAAGCCTTTTCCTGATTACATTTGCAATGAACATAAGTTCTTCTATGGGGGCATAGTTATAAAGCGCCAGTCCTTCCATGGCTGTCAAAAACTTTGCATTTAATGCTTTATCATAGATATTATTCAGTTTCATGGCTAACTATTTCCAGGTATAATCAGGTATGGTTTTGTCTTTAAACGACGAATACAAAGGTAACTCTTTGGCAACAAACCAATCAATTTTTGATTAACTTTACCTTCTTTTAAAACATTTTAGATTATATGAAACCTGATGTAAAGATTATAACCCAAATATCTCCTGATCAATCAGTTATTTGTATCCTGGGAAACAATACAATTCCTGTTAATCTGTCACTTTCTAAAAGTGAGATGGAATACGCCAGAAAAAAGCTATCAGAAAAAGAAGAGTATGTATTTATTAATTCTTATTTTAAATGTACTTACTTAGTCAGGATAAAAGATGACTTGCCTGAATTCAGGCAGAAGGAAGAACTCCGTAAGACTGCATTCTCTCTCCGGAAACTCATCAAATCAAATTGCCATAATGAACTTGTAATCACCTCTCATAAAGCCTTTAAAGGTGCAATTGAATCATTCACAGAAGGCTTGATCTTAAGTTTTTATTCGTTTGAGAAATACAAAACGAATGAGGAAAAGAATGACAATAAGCATTATCCTGAAAAGCTATTCCTGAATGGTGTTATTAATGATGCTGATCTGAAGTGGCTTGTTGAAACAACAGATGCAGTTTATCTAACCAGGGATATGATCAATGATCCTCCGAATCATCTTAATGCTTCTGCTCTGGCAAAGGAGATCACTCGTATGGGAAAGATCGCAGGATTTAGTGTGGATGTTCTCAATAAAGGGAAAATTGAAGCTCTGAAAATGGGGGGACTTCTCGCTGTTAACCGTGGAAGTGTCGATCCTCCGGTCTTTTGTATCATGGAATGGAATCCGGCTAATAAAGCTAATTCAAAGCCAATTGTTCTGGTCGGGAAAGGGGTAATTTATGATACTGGCGGGCTTAATATAAAGACGGGAGATTTTATGGCCTATATGAAAACTGATATGGCTGGCGCTGCAACTGTAGCGGGAGTTATTTACAGTGCAGCAAAGACATCGGTCCCACTTCATATTATCGGACTTGTACCGGTTACAGATAACCGCCCTGGCGGAAATGCCTACACGCAGGGCGATGTACTTACAATGCATAATAAGACAACTGTTGAGGTTTGTAATACAGATGCAGAAGGCAGGCTTATCCTTGCAGATGCAATCAGTTATGCAGGAAATTACAATCCTGAACTTATTATTGATATTGCAACGCTTACAGGTTCTGCCGCAATGACATTTGGTAATAAGGCTATAGCAATAATGGGTAATGCCGAAAGGAAATACTTTTCCCTTCTTGAGGAATGCGGTATGGATGTCTTTGAACGAGTGGCAGAACTACCTTTTTGGGATGAATACGGAGAACTCCTCAAATCTGATATTGCAGATATTAAAAATGTTGGAGGAAGGGAAGCAGGAGCTATTACAGCAGGAAAGTTTCTCGAGAGCTTCACTGAATTTCCTATGATACATCTCGATATTGCAGGTACAGGAACGCTTAAAAAAGATGATTTTTACAGATCAAAAGAGGGACCCGGTTCGGGTCTTCGACTTCTTGCAACTTTTTTGAAAAAACTATCAACACAATATCAGGATAAAAACAGGTAGAAAAATGGAACCCAAATTAATTATAACAGGAATAACGCAGGGCGATATAAACGGGATAGGATACGAGGTTATCATCAAAGCACTCATGGATCCGGTAATAAACGAAATATGTGTCCCTATAGTTTACGGATCTCCCAAAGTTGCAGCTTATCATCGCAAGGCTTTGAATATTAATAATTTCAGCTTTAATAATATCAGAACCGCTGATGAGGCAAACCATAAAAGGGCTAATATGATCAACTGCCTTGATGATAATGTTCGTGTTGAGCTTGGTAAGTCAACTGCTCATGGAGGAGAGTGCGCTTTAATATCTCTTGAAAAGGCGGTTGAGGATATCAAAGAGGGCAAAATTGATGTTCTTATTACGGCCCCTATTGACAAACATAATGTACAGTCCGATTCGTTTCATTTCCCGGGTCATACTGAATATCTTAAATCAAAATTCAATAGTGAAGAAACCCTTATGTTTATGATAAGCGAGTGCCTTAAAATAGGAATAGTTACAGGGCATATTCCACTTAATAAGGTTTCTGAGATGATAACTGTCGATTCAGTATTGAAAAAAATCAGACTGATGAACCATTCTCTCCTTGTCGATTTTGCCATCCGCAAACCGAGAATTGCAGTTCTTGGACTTAACCCCCATGCCGGCGATAATTCATTATTAGGCAGGGAAGAGGTAGATACCATCATCCCGGCAATGCAGAGAGCCCAGCAGGATGGTATTCTGGCTTTCGGACCATTTCCCGCCGATGGATTCTTTGGCGCTGGTTCATTTGCAAATTTTGACGGAATACTTGCTATGTATCACGATCAGGGGATAACTCCCTTCAAAGCACTTTCATTTGATACCGGTGTCAATTTTACTGCAGGGCTTTCCATAGTCAGAACTTCTCCGGTTCATGGAACCGCTTTTTCGATTGCTGGTAAGGGTGAAGCATCTGAGAACTCATTCCGCCAGGCAATTTATCTTGCATGTGACATCTTCAGAAACAGGCAGCTATATAAAGATATTTCTCAGAACCCTCTTAAACATCAGGATATAGATATCCGGTCTGATCATGTTGACGAACTACCCCCTGATATATTTAATGCAGAACAACCCCTATGATAAACTACATTAAAGGTACTATTACTGAAATAAATCCAACTTCTGTCACAATTGAAACCGGCGGTATAGGGTATTTCATAAATATTTCAGTCAACACATTTTCTAAACTCGATAGCAAATCAGAATCTAAAATTCTTGTGCATGAGGTAATAAGAGAGGATGCTCACCAACTCTTTGGTTTTGCGGACAAGGAAGAGCGGGATATTTTTCGCCTGCTTATCTCTGTGACAGGAATCGGAGCAAATACAGCGAGAATGATGCTCTCATCGTTGACTCCGGGTGAAGTGGAGAAAGCAATTATGGAATCGAATGTGAATGTTCTTAAAAGTGTTAAGGGTATCGGACTTAAAACAGCTCAGAGAGTAATTGTTGACCTGAAAGACAAAGTTGGCAAACAATCCGCAACCGGTGAAATATTTACTTTTGCAGACAATACTAAGCGTGAAGAAGCGTTATCTGCTTTAGTGATGCTTGGGTTTGCCAAAAGCGCTGTTTCTAAAGTCCTCGAAAAAATAATCAGAGATGAAAAAAACCTGACTGTCGAGGACCTGATTAAGCGGGCGCTTAAAAACTTGTAATTCAGAATATAGGCCGGTTTGGGATCAGGGATATCATATAAGAATCTACTGCTGTTTTTGTATCTTGTACTGTTTGCTGCCTTTTTCTTACAGTCCACTGATGCAGATTGTCAGACTGCATCACAAAATTCCCAGAAGCAAGACACTTCCAGGAAATCAATTCTGAAACTTTATGATAATTCGGGAATACCGTGGGAACCCGTTCAGAAATCGCCACTATTCCTGGATAATCCTTCAAATATAAAATCTTCTGTAATATACAACACTGAAAAAAACGAATATGTTGTTTATCAGAAAGTTGGTGCATTTGATTATCGAACTCCTGTTCATATGAGTCCGGAAGAATTCAGGAAATATGAATATGATAAGGAAATGCGCGATTATTGGGAATCTCGCCTCAGAGGAGATGTTACAGGATACAAATCATCCCTTATTCCGCAAATTGAAGTAGGTGGTGAAGCCTTTGATAAAATTTTTGGAAGCAATACTATTAACATTATTCCTCAGGGATCTGCCGAACTGATTTTTGGTATAAATATCTCAAAAACTGAAAATCCTACTCTTTCCGAGAAACTCAGGACAATTCCAACCTTTGACTTCAAAGAAAAAATCCAGATGAATGTCACAGGGACAATTGGAGATAAGCTGAAACTGGGTGTCAACTACAATACTGATGCTATGTTTGAATTCGAAAACCGCACAAAGCTTC
This sequence comes from Bacteroidales bacterium, assembly GCA_003155705.1. Lineage (GTDB taxonomy): Bacteria > Bacteroidota > Bacteroidia > Bacteroidales > VadinHA17 > LD21. The sequence goes on along the minus strand of PMEC01000055.1, from coordinate 60,893 downwards.
AGTATGCCGGGAAAGAAGATGAGATACTTAAAAAAATAGAAGCCGGCGATGTAACATTGCCTCTGACCGGTACTCTTATTACAGGAAGCTATAGCCTTTTCGGTCTTAAAACTGAGATGCAGTTTGGAAAACTTACCATGACTACTGTACTTTCCCAACAGAAGGGTGAATCATCTGTTATGGTTGTAAAAGGAGGTGCCCAGATTAGTAATTTTGAAATTGTAGGAGACAATTATGAAGCTAACAGGCATTTCTTCCTTTCACAATATTTCAGAGATATTTATGACAATGCTCTGAAAGACCTGCCCGTAGTCAGTTCAGGTATTAATATTAACCGCATAGAGGTCTGGATAACAAATAAAACAAGCCGGTTTGAAGACGCAAGCAACAGAAATATTGTAGCGTTCATGGACCTTGCAGAGAATGCGAGTCATATTTATAATAAAATCCCGGCTTTTCAGCAAACTTCCGGTGCCCGTCAAAATCCTGACAACGGAACAAATTCACTTTATAATCAGCTGGTTACTACCTATTCCGGGATAAGAGATATTGATAAAGTTACAGATATCTTCAGTAGTTTATATCCCGGGTTTCAAATTGGTCGGGATTTTGAAAAAATTGCTAATGCTCGTAAACTTGATGACCGGGAGTACACTTTTAACAAACAACTGGGTTATATATCACTGAATACAGCCCTTAATTCTGATGAAGTCCTGGCTGTTGCCTTTGAATATACTCTTAATGGTCAGATTTTTAAAGTCGGTGAATTTTCTACTGACGGAATTACTGCTCCGCAGACACTTTTTTTGAAATTAATTAAGGGTACAACATTGAGCCCAAAATTACCTACATGGAACCTGATGATGAAGAATATCTATTCCATTGGAACCGGAAGGTTGGAAAAGAAAGATTTTAAATTGGACATATTATATCAGGATGATAAAACAGGTAACTCTATAAATTACCTTCCTGAAGGATTACTATCAAAAAAAATTCTGCTTCTTGTTATGGGGCTTGATAATCTTAACTCACAGCTCGACAGGCAACCCGATGGCGTTTTTGATTTTATTGAGGGTTTAACTATAAATTCAGCTCGAGGTCTGATAATATTCCCGGTAATTGAACCATTTGGCAGTTACCTTAGAAAACAGATAGCAGATCCAGTTATAGCCAATAAATACGTATTTCAGGAGTTGTATGATTCTACACAGACAATGGCTAAGCAGATAGCAGAAAAGGACAAATTCAAACTTGCAGGTCAGTTCTCTTCTACTGCCGGATCTGAAATCCGCCTTAATGCAACAAGTATTCCGCAAGGTTCTGTAAAGGTTACTGCCGGCGGCGTTCCTCTTACGGAAAATACTGATTACACAGTTGATTATAACATGGGTACTGTGAGGATTATTAATCAGGCTCTTATAGATTCTCAGACTCCGATACAGGTATCCCTCGAGAGCAACCAGTTTTTCGGATTTCAGACAAAAACCCTTCTCGGTACACATCTCGATTATAAGCTGTCTAATAATTTTGATATTGGAGGCACAATTCTTCATCTTAATGAAAGACCTTACACTCAGAAGGTTAATTATGGAGAAGAGCCTATTTCCAATACAATATGGGGTTTAAACACTTCGTACAGAACAAACTCTCAATTACTTACAAAAATAGTTGATAAAATCCCCTTTATTAATACCAAAGCTCCATCTTCAGTCTCTTTTTTCGGGGAGTTTGCCAATCTGATCCCCGGCCATTCAAAAGCTATTTCAAATGCCGGTAATTCATATATTGATGATTTTGAATCAAGTGAGATCCCTCTTGACCTTAAGTCTTTCAATGCATGGACAATTTCAAGTGTTCCACAGGGTCAGGATAATCTTTTTCCTGAAGCTCGTTTGAACAATAATCTTGCCAGCGGATTTAACAGAGCTAAGTTGGCCTGGTATGTTATCGATCCGCTCTTTCTCCGTAATGGATCTTCCACACCTGAATATATAAAGAAAAACCCGGATACCCAGTCGAGTCACTTTGTTAGAGAGATCTATGAAAATGAAATATTTCCATACAAAGAAAGCGCTACGGGAATTCCCACAACTATCGCAGTTTTGAATGTCGCATATTACCCCAATGAAAAGGGCCAATACAACTTTGATACAGATCCGAGTACTTATTCTTCAGGTATGAATAATAGTGGCAGGTTGAATAACCCGGATTCAAGATGGGGAGGAATGATGCGCGAGATACTGACCAGCGACTTTGAAACGGCTAATATTCAGTATGTACAATTCTGGGTAATGGATCCGTTCGTGGATAATCCAACCCAGCCCGGAGGTGATTTTTATATTAATCTTGGAGATATTTCTGAAGATATCTTACGCGATTCGCGAATGAGTTTTGAAAACGGTTTACCAAATTCTCCACTTGTTACGAATGTTGACACTACAGCCTGGGGAAGGGTTCCAACTGTTCAGGCTGTTGTACATGCTTTTGATAATAGCCTGCAATCAAGACAATATCAGGATGTTGGATTGGACGGACTTGGCGATTCTGATGAGGATACGTTTTTCAATAATTACCTTAATAAATCAAAGGCTATTGTTAAGCCGGAAGTATTTGATAGTCTTCTTAAAGACCCTTCCGGAGATGATTTTCATTATTACAGAGGTTCAGATTTTGACAGGGCAAACCTGGGGATCCTTGACAGGTACAAAAATTACAATGGTGTAGATGGCAATTCCCCGACCTCCGAAATGTCAAAAGAAAGCTATCCCACAAGCGGTTCTACTCTTCCTGATATGGAAGATATAAACAACGATAATACTCTGAGTGAGACGGAAAGCTATTATCAATACAAAGTAAGTATGCGACCCCAGGACCTGAAAGTCGGATCTAATTACATAGTTGACGAGGTTGAATATAATGCAACATTTGCAAATGGAAAGCAATCCAAAGTAAAATGGTATCAGTTTAAAGTTCCTATAACAGATTATGAAAAAGTAATTGGTACCATAAAAGATTTCAAATCAATCCGCTTCATGAGGATGTTCCTGAAAAATTTTAATCAACCTGTTGTAATGAGGTTTGCCAAGCTGGATCTTGTCCGTGCTGAATGGAGAAAATACAATATCTCTTTTATGGAAGGTGGCGAAAGATTAACCGTTCCTGAACCGGAAGACGGGTCATTTGAAATCAGTTCTGTCAGTATAGAGGAAAACTCAGGAAAAGAACCGGTGAATTATGTTCTGCCTCCCGGTTTCAACAGGATAACCGATCCACAGAATCCTCAGCTGAGACAACTTAATGAACAGTCCATGGTGCTTCGTGTGCATGACCTCGCAGATGGTGATGCCCGGGCAGCTTTCAAGAATGTCAATCTTGATATAAGGGAATACCGCAGATTAAGGATGGAAGTTCACGAAGAAGCAATTATTGGACAACCTTTGCATGACAATGATCTGACTCTCTTCGTTAGAATCGGGTCAGATTATAAAGGAAATTTTTATGAATATGAAATTCCATTAAAAGTTACACCACCAGGAAGATACAATAATGATAATGATGCACAACGGACAATAGTTTGGCCGACTGAGAACAGTATTAATATTGATCTCTCAGTCCTTCAGGCTGCCAAACAGGCAAGAAACAATAAAATACAGGAGCCTGGTTCTTCTCTGGGTATTTCAGATGTTTTTGTCTATTATGATGGTACTAACCGCATATCTGTCTCCGGCAACCCGAACCTGAGCAATCTGAAGGTCATTATGATAGGGGTAAGGAATCCGATAAAAACACGCCGTTCCGGAATGGATGACGGGACGTCTAAATCAGCTGAAATATGGGTGGATGAACTTCGCCTCAGCGATTTTGTTGAAGATGGAGGATGGGCCGCAAATGGACATCTTCAGACTCGTCTTGCAGATCTTGGATCTGTCGATATTGTAGGTCAGACAAGTACTCCGGGATGGGGAAGTATTGATAGTAAAGTAAATGATCAGAGCAAGGAACAGGTTTTAAAATATGATATTTCCTCTACGGTTGAGCTTGGTAAATTTTTCCCTGAAAAAGCAGGAGTGAGAATCCCTGTATATATCGGATATTCCGAAAGCAGGATTAAACCGGAATTTAATCCGCTAGATCCGGATATACTTCTTAGTGATGCTCTGAAAGCTGCAAAAGATAAAGCTGCAAGAGATTCAATAGCAGCAATATCAGAGGATTTTATCAGAAGAAAAACAATAACTGTCAGCAATGCCGGTATAACAAGAAGAGGAAAAACCCCCCATTTCTGGGATTTGGCCAACTTAAGTGTGAACTATACTTACAATGAAATATACCAGAGTAACATTAATACTGAGATCAACCTGGAGAAAGACATCAAAGGGGGTATAAACTATAATTTCGAAGGACAGCCGGCCAATATTACTCCTTTCAAGAATTTTCAATTCCTGAATTCCCCTCTTTTCAGACTTGTCAAAGATTTTAATTTTTACCTCTTCCCTAAAAGTGTTTCATTCAGGAGTGATCTGAGCTGGTATTACAATGAAATAAAAACAAGAAATATTGATAATCCATATCTGGAAATAAATCCTTCGTTTAATAAAGATTTTGTTTGGAGCAGGATCTATGATTTTAAGTGGGATGTTACCCGACAGCTTAAAGTAGATTTTACTGCGACCGATCTTGCCCGTATAGATCAGCCGGATGGTGGAGTCGATAAGAAACGATTTCCTGAAGAGTATAAAACCTGGCGTGATTCTGTTCTTGTGAACCTCAGGAATTTTGGCCGGACAACCAATTATAACCATTTCATTAATGTTAATTATAATGTTCCGGTTAACAAACTGCCCCTGCTTGACTGGACAAATGCAAATATCAGGTACGGAGCACATTATACTTGGCTTGCAGGACCGTTATTCCCCGATAGTTTGCATATTAACCTGGGTAATACAATAAAGAATGATAATGATCTTTCTTTTTCCGCAAATGCAAATCTGACAACATTATACAATAAAATTAAGTTCCTTAAAAACATTGAAAATAATACAAGGCTGGATGCTCATTCGAGATCAAAACCTGAGTATAAGACAGTGACATATTCAAAAGACAAGGTGAATTTCAAAGCCAAGATTGCCAGGGCAATTTTTCATAACCTCAAATCAAAGGATGTTACTGTGAAGGTAATCGATTCCAAAGGAGCAGAGGTGAAAGGCAAAGTAGAAATTATTAATGAAAACAGGGTCAATTTTACTGCAAATGAACAGGTTGATGGTGCAAAAGTTTTTGTTGAGGGGAAAATTGCTAAAAAACCAAATCCGCTGATTGTTACAGGAGAGTACTTTGTCCGGGCATTGATGGGGTTCAGAAATCTTACCCTTACCTATTCCTCACAGGAAGGGCAAATTTTGCCGGGGTACCTGCCCCAGACTTCATATCTGGGAATGGAAAGCTTCAATAATACCCTGGCTCCAGGCTGGCCCTTTATTCTTGGTTTCAATGACAGAAATTTCTTTGATAAGGCTGTCAACAGAGGCTGGCTTTCTAAAGATACTCTGCTAAACACTCCGGCAGTGTATAGCACCAGCCAGACGATATCACTGAGAAGTCTTTTTGAGCCATTTCCCGGTTTGCGGATAGACTTTTCTGCTGACCGCAGATATAATGAAGCCGTAAGTGCTTATTATATTGCTGATGTAAATGGTAATTTTCCAGACAGCCTTAGAAACCGTATGATTAATGGAAATTTCACAATATCAGTGATCTCATGGGGGACTGCTTTTGAAAAAATATCAAAAAGCAATAATTATGTTTCTCCTACGTTCGAGGCATTTAAAAGAAATACTGTAATAATATCTGAAAGAAGGGCTCTTGAAAGGGAGAACGCGGATCCGTCGTATAATCCTGAAATTGACCCAATAACCGGTAACCCTGTAGATGGCCCTTACAAAAGTGGGTATGGAGAAACTTCCAGCGAAGTATTAATCCCGGCTTTCATTGCAGCCTATACAAAAACAGATCCCAATAAAGTTACTCTTGAGACATTTCCTTCCGCCCTGCATATGATGCCAAACTGGAGAATAAATTTTGACGGTTTGTCGAAGCTGTCATCTGTTCAGAGTATCTTCAGATCTGTAAATATTTCCCACCAGTACCGGAGCACCTATTCTATCGGTTCATTTTCAACAAATCTTAACTTCTTCCCTGACATTTCAGGATTCAGCGACCTGAGGAATCTTCAGGATAATTTTGTTTCTCAATATGAGATGGATGTTGTTTCAATAAATGAGCAGTTCAGTCCTCTCATAAATGTTGATCTTAACTGGAAAAACAGCCTGACGACGAGAGTTGAATGGAATAAGTCAAGGACAGTTACTCTTAACCTGACAAGTAATCAGATTGCAGATGCAAGGAGTGATGAACTTGTAATAGGGGCAGGGTACAGATTCGATAATGTTCAGATAATTTTACGTACAGGTGGAGGTCAGAAAGCACTGAAAAGTGATCTTAATGTGAGACTGGATTTCTCAATAAGAGACAATAAGACTCTTGCCAGAAAACTGATTGAAGATGTAGATCAGCCAGTTGTTGGTCAGAAAGTATTTTCGATAGGAGCAAATGCCGATTATAAACTGAGCGATAGGTTTAATCTTCAAATATTTGCCGATCACACAATGAATAATCCATTTGTTGCAAGTACATTTCCAACTTCAAACACAAACTTCGGTTTCAGTCTTAAATTTACGCTTGTACAATAATTTAGCCTTACTTGATTAATTTNNTATTAAATAATTTTTTATCTGATTATTTTAATCTTAAATACTTCCCGGATATGAAAGTTCCCGCAGATTTAAAGTATACGAAAGATCATGAATGGCTTCGTGCAGAGGGTGAAACAGGGTATGTTGGAGTGACTGATTTTGCTCAGGGTGAATTGGGTGATATCGTTTTTGTTGAAGTCGAGACTGTTGGCGAAACACTTAAGAAGGAAGAGGTGTTTGGCACTATTGAAGCTGTTAAAACTGTATCGGATATGTTCATGCCGGTCAGCGGTGAGATTCTTGAATTGAATCCGGCTCTAGAAGAGACTCCTGATGTGGTTAATAAAGATCCTTACGGTAAGGGATGGATGGTAAAAATTAAAATCACTAATCCCTCTGAACTTAATGACCTGTTATCTCCTGAAAAATATTCTTCCCTGATAGGAGGATAATCTGTAATGCAGATATTTTTTAGCCCTGTTTTCCCTGCACATAAGTATTTGGTTTATAGACAGTTCCTGCTTTTAGTTCCGCGGGAAAATTAATAAGTGAAAAAAAACACTTAATCAATATTTTTGCATCCGGCTGGTATACTAACCGGCTTAAAAAGTGTAATAATTAATTGTATCTAAAGAGTGGATTTAACTTCGACTTCCTGGAACCCTTCCAGTATATCTCCAACTTTTATGTCGTTGAAATTATGAATATTAAGGCCGCATTCATAACCACCAACAACTTCTTTCACATCATCTTTGAAACGCTTAAGAGAACCCAGCTCTCCGGTATAAATAACAATTCCTTCACGAATAATTCTAACTCTTGTATTTCTGGTAATCTTTCCCTCTTTGACATAACAACCGGCTACAGTACCAACTTTTGTAATCTTGAATGTTTCGCGAATTTCAAGCGTACATACAATTTCCTCTTTAAGTTCAGGAATAAGCATTCCTTCCATAGCAGCCTTGATCTCTTCTATTGCGTTGTAAATGATTGAGTAAAGACGAATATCAATCTGTTCCTTTTCGGCAAGTTTTCTTGCACTCATGGAAGGTCTGACCTGGAATCCTACAATAATTGCGTTGGAAGCTGCAGCAAGGAGAATATCTGATTCAGAGATCTGTCCGACTGCTTTATGGATGATATTAAGTTCTATTTTTTCAGTTGATAACTTAATTAGTGAATCGCTTAAAGCTTCTACAGATCCGTCAACATCACCTTTTACGATGATATTCAGTTCCTGGAAGTTACCGATTGCAATCCTGCGACCGATCTCATCAAGAGTAATATGTTTCTGTGTACGAAGATCCTGTTCCCTTTGAAGTTGTGATCTCTTTGTTGCAATATCTTTAGCTTCACGGTCGCTAAGCATTACGTTAAATTTATCGCCAGCCTGAGGTGCTCCGTTAAGTCCAAGGATTAATACAGGAGTTGCCGGACCTACAATATCAACTTTATTTCCTCTTTCATTATACATTGCCTTGACATGGCCAAAGCAGCTTCCGGCGAGAACAACATCACCAATTCTTAGTGTTCCCGCTTTAACAAGTACAGTAGCAGTATAACCTCTTCCTTTGTCAAGAGAGGATTCAATTACTGTCCCAAGGGCAGGTTTATCCGGATTTGCCTTAAGTTCAAGCATCTCAGCTTCCAGCAGCACCTTATCGAGCAGCAGCTCAATTCCAACACCGCTCTTGGCAGAAATTTCCTGTGACTGAAATTTTCCACCCCAGTCTTCCACAAGATAATTCATATTAGCCAGTTCCTCTTTTATTTTTTCAGTATTGGCTGTGGGCTTATCAATTTTATTAATGGCAAACACAATTGGAACTCCGGCGGCAGAGGCATGGTTGATAGCTTCAACTGTCTGGGGCATAACCCCGTCATCTGCAGCAACGACTATAATTGCAATATCGGTTATCTGTGCGCCACGAGCACGCATAGCAGTAAATGCCTCATGGCCAGGCGTATCCAGAAATGTTATTTGCCTTCCGTCGTCCAGCCTGACACCGTATGCCCCTATGTGCTGTGTAATACCCCCGGCCTCACCTGCGATAACATTAGTTCTTCTTATGTAATCGAGTAGTTTTGTTTTTCCATGGTCAACATGGCCCATAACAGTAACAATGGGTGGCCTGTCGAGAAGTTCTTCAGGAGCATCCACCTCCTCTTTAACTGCTTCCTGTAATTCTGCACTGACGAATTCAACCTTATAACCAAATTCATCAGCGAGCAGAGCCATAGTTTCAGCATCCAGACGCTGGTTTATTGAAACGAAAAGTCCCAGATTCATGCAGGTAGAGATAATATCCGTGACAGGAGTATTCATCATCGAAGCCAGTTCATTTACCGAAACAAATTCTGTAACCTTCAATATATTCTTTTCCAGCTCTTTCTGTTCTACTACTTCTTTTTGTCTCTGGCTGATTGCATCCCTCTTCTCCCTGCGATACTTTGAACCTTTGGATTTTCCCTTTGAAGTAAGTCTTGCAAGAGTTTCTTTAATCTGTTTCTGGACCTCTTCTTCATTTACTTCTGCCCTAACAGATCTTTTCTTAATAACTTTTTTTGATTTGTCTTTCTTTTCCTCGCCTGCTTGCTTGACAACGGGGACAACTTCCTTTTCTTTAAGTATTCTCTTCCTTTTCTTCTTCCTGCGGAAATCATTACTTCCATCAATTTTAACAGGCTGATAAGGTGAAGATTTCTTCTTTTCTTCAGCCGGAAGATCTATCTTACCAACAACAGTTAATCCCGACAATTTTTTAATTTCCGGTTTATACAGTTTTATTAGCTCTTCTTCCTGATCCAGGAGTTCGATATTTTCAAGCAGTTCTTCGATTAAAGGTTCCTCAATGATTGGTTCCTCAGGAATGATCGCAACCGGTTCTTTTTCTGTTATTGTTTTTTCTTTTTTTACTTCTTTTGCCGGTTTCCCTTTTACTTTTTGTCTGGATTCTGTTTTTTTAGCTGGTTTGGATTCTTTTGTAATTGATTCCAGGTCTATTTTACCAACAATATGAAGATCAATATTAGACTTTGTTTTTTCCCCTGTAGTATCTTTCCCCGGTTCCTTTTCCTTTTCTGTAATGGTATCTTCCTTCTTTTCAACTATTTTCTCAGCAACATGTTCTACGGGTTTTTCTTCTTTCTTTTCTTTTTTGGTTTCAACTTTTTCGACTTTGGGCTTTAGGGTTTGGTCGAGGTCAATTTTGCCGATAAGTTTTAATTCAGGTTTTTTGATTTCGGGCTTGATATCAACAGTTTTCTTAAGACCTGAAGTATCTTTAATAAGAACTTCTTCATCAACTTCAGATTCTTCAGATTCGCTTCTGTCAGCGAAATCATCTATTGAAACAGATTCCTTTTTCCTGTGAAGATCCTTCAGAATAAGTTTTTCAGATTCCTTTTTAGCGCTTATATCAGTACTATACTCTTTTATCAGTAAGTTATAAGCTTCAGGAGGAAGTTTTGTGTTAGGATTCGGATCAAGATTAAACCCTTTTTTATGGAGAAATTCCACAATAGTGGATATTCCCACATTGAATTCGCGGGCTGCCTTACTTAATCTTGTTGCCTTAATTTCATCTGTCATAGATAACTATTCCTTATAAACTGCAAATCAAAGAAATCGAAAATATTATATTAATTAATTGAATACTAATCAAATTCAGCTCTGAGGATATTAATTACCTCTTTCACAGTTTCCTCTTCAAGATCAGTTCTTTTAACAAGATCGCTGATAGAAAGGTTCAAAACGCTTCTTGCAGTGTCACAACCAATAGCTTTCAATTCCTCAATTATCCAGTCTTCAATTTCATCTGAGAATTCCTCAAGATTCACATCCTCTTCATCTTCACCTCCAGGTTCCCTGTAAACATCTATTTCATAACCGGTAAGCTGACTGGCAAGCTTGATATTTAATCCTCCTTTTCCGATCGCAAGAGATACTTCATTTGGTTTGAGATAAATCTCAGCCCGCATTGTTTCCTCGATCAGTTTGATGGAGGTTATTTTTGCGGGGCTCAGGGCTCTCTGAATAAAAAGCTGGTTATTGGAAGTAAAGTTGATTACGTCAATATTTTCATTTCTGAGTTCCCTTACAATTCCATGAATTCTGGATCCTTTCATTCCTACACAGGCTCCCACAGGATCAATTCGTTCGTCGTANNTCAAAAATCTCCGGAACTTCAAGTTCAAAAAGTCTTTCAAGGAATACAGGGGAGGTTCGGCTGAGAATAATAAAAGGTGTATTATTCCGCATTTCTACTTTAATAACAACTGCCCTGATGGAATCACCTTTACGGAAATGATCCGAAGGAATCTGTTCGCTTTTTGGTAATATAAGCTCATTACCGTCATCATCAAGAACAAGAATTTCTCTTTTCCAGACCTGGTAGACCTCACCGGTAACTATCTCACCGATCCTGTCTTTATACTTAGCATAGATGTTATTCTTTTCCAGATCAAGTATGCGGGCAGTAAGATTCTGCCTCAGTGAGAGAATGGCCCGTCGGCCAAAGTCAAGGAATTTCACTTCATCCGAAACCTCTTCTCCAACTTCATAATCAGCGTCAATCTGTTTTGCCTCTGAAAGGGGAATTTGAGTATTTGCGTCTGCAAAAATCTCGTCATCAACAACTTCCCTGTTCCTCCATATTTCAAAGTCCCCCTTGTCTATGTTGACAATAATATCAAAATTATCGGCTGATCCAAAACGTTTTGCAAGCATACCCCTGAATACATCTTCCAGAACGCTCATCATAGTCGGGCGATCTATATTTTTCAGTTCTTTGAATTCCGAAAAGGTATCTATCAAATTAATGTTTTCCATCTGGTGTAACCCTTTTTATATTATTTAAATGATACAACTTTCCTGGTTGATTTAACCTGGTCGTAATTAAAGGAAAGTTCTTTTATTTCTTTTGTTTGTCCTTTCACTTTTACTTCTGTTTCGATTTCGAAACCTCCATCAGTAACATTTTTAAGAAGGCCAGAAAATTTTGTTCCTTCCATATTTATTACCTCGACATTCTTTCCTTCACTTTTAATATATTGTTCTTTCAACATGAAGGGCATGTCCAGCCCCGGAGAAGAGACCATCAATTCATAATCTTCTTCATCGCGGTTCAGATTCTTTTCAATGAACCTGCTGATCGAGACGCATTCATCAATTGTAATTCCTTCCTTTTTATCAGCAAGAACAGTAATTTTTCCTGCGCTGCTGACTTTGACAGCAACCAGAAAGAGTTCTGTTCCACCGATGAACTCCTTTACCAGCTTTTCTATTTTTACTTTATCAATCATAGTCTGATGTATGATAATAAAATAGGGGACTTTAGTCCCCCAGGTGTCCATAACGCCTCGAATCGGGGACAAATGTAGGAATAAATTCTGAATTTGCAAATTTTTATGGTTGTGGATTACTGAATACAGATTCTGAATACTATATTTCGGATCTCGGATTTTCGATTGCGGATTGAAGAATCAGGACAGCATCTAAAAAATAATCCGAACTCAGCAATCCGAAATCCGCAATATTATAATAATGTTATTTTTACTGTCTTATGGTTGAATCCTACGGCATATCCGAACTCGAGTTACTCTCCAACTGCACCCTCTGTCCTCACGAATGCGGTGTTAACAGATTATATGGTGCTGATGGGTATTGCCATACTGATGCAGGGTTAAATATATCATCGATTTGCATTCATAGTGGAGAGGAGCCGGTAATTAGCGGTCAATCAGGTATTTGCAATATCTTCTTCTCGGGATGCAACTTAAGGTGCATTTATTGCCAAAACCATGAAATCAGTCATCAGGGTTGCGGAAACGGACATTCCTCTCTGACGCTGGAAGATGTTCTTGACAAAGTAGAGTCAATAATGTCAGAAGATATAAGTGCTGTTGGTTTCGTTTCGCCTTCTCATGTTGTTCCTCAGGTAATAAGTATTATCTGTGGTTTAAGATCACGCGGATTGAATCCCGTGACAGTTTATAATACAAACAGTTACGACAAGACTGAAATAATACGGAGCTTATCCGGATTGATTGATATTTATCTGCCCGATTTAAAATATGTCTCCCCTGAAATTGCGGCACGTTTTTCAGATGCTTCAGATTATCCTGAAATCGCATTAAAAGCCATCAAGGAGATGTATTTTCAGAAGGGATCGACTTTGATAACTGATGATACCGGAATTGCAGGAAACGGCATTCTTTTGCGTCACCTTGTTCTTCCCGGACATACCGCAGAAAGTATAAAAGTTCTAAAAACTATTGCTGAAGAAATTTCAACAGGAATACATATTTCATTAATGTCGCAATACAATCCCAATGAACTTGTCAAAACTCATCCTGCACTTAACAGAACATTATATAGCAGTGAATATGAATTAGTTGTTAAAGAGATGGAGAGACTCGGATTCAGGAACGGATGGGTACAGGATATAGAAAGTCACAATAACTATCTACCGGATTTCAGTAAAAATCATCCCTTTAAATAGAAATAACAAAAGAACTAAGAACAAACGAATGATGAATGCAGAAGCGATATAAGTTCTTAATTCACTGTTCGATTGTTCTTCATTCTTACTTTAAATTCTATTTTCTACATAAATTTCTCTCTTTTTTGCAGATTATAAAGCGCAGCAAGCAGGAAAACAATAGTTCCGGTAATCAGAATTATCCTGTTCTTAAAAGAGATAATAGACCATGAAACCTCGTTCAGATCACGTGGTACGCTGTAGGGATTAAGGAACACATTCCACTGACTCCTGCTTAATGTTCCGCTAAGTACCAGGAATAACAGCCCAAACACAATCATAACAACGGCTGTCCCATTTCCATTCCGGATAATAGTTGAAAGCATGAAAGCCATTACACCGAGGAAAATTACCGGAGCCATCACCTGCCCTGTCATACTTACTATACGGAATTTAACAATGAGTACAGAAGACAAAAATGTAAAGACCAGCATGATAAGAAATGCAATGATAAATATTAACAAAATTCTCACCAGCCATATTTTATACCTGTAGTTAGGTATTCCGAATAAAATTTCAATCGTCCTGGCATCCTGATCATTCTGAACGCCAAAGACCGATGGATAAAAAACAAGAAGTACTCCTGAGAAGAGGAAAATCCCGTAAAGATCCTCCATTTTTGAAACGTCATTTGCGAATACATAATAGATTGAAAGTCCGACATAAAACAAAACCGATCCTACAAGAAACCAAATGAATTTGTTCGCAAAGATGATCCTAAGATTATAAATGATCATCTTATGAACAATGATGGAATAATTACGTAAAGTATTGCCTTTCATTTTATTATTATTAACCCGTTTATTTTATGAGGCTTTTCTGAATGTTTTTCTGAGGAGCCACAAATAAGCATCCTCCAGATTTGGAGTAACACATATTGCATTTTCATGGGGTTTATCTGCAGAGATACATCTTACCCTCACATTTTCTCCTTCTGACATGTGGTGTACCACCATGTGACTATTAATAAAAGTCGTAAAGTCCTCAATAGGAATATTAAACTGCCATACATGTCCTTCAGCCTCTTTTGCCATATCAATTGGTTTTCCAAGATACATCAGGTTCCCTCTGTTAAGGACCGCAACCTGATAGCAGGAACTGGAAATATCTTCAATAATATGTGTGGAGAATATAACCACTCTTTCACGGCTTAGTTCTACGAGAAGATTTCTGAACCTGATCCTTTCACGGGGATCAAGGCCGGCTGTCGGCTCATCGACAACAAGAATACGGGGCAGATGAAGAAGTATCTGAGCAATTCCCATTCTTTGTTTCATTCCACCTGAGTAAGAGCTGATTTTTTCAAATCTGCGGTCATCCATATGAACGGCTTTCAGACAATAAGTAACCCTTTCTTCTCTTGTTTTGGCATCAGTTATGTTTTTTAGCATAGCCTGATAATGAAGATAATCATGAGCTGTCATATTCTCATAGCTTCCAAACTCCTGGGGAAGGTACCCAATGAGTCCCTGCAGTTCTTCTCTCTTTTCCTGAGTATCAAGGCCATTTATCCAAACCTTACCGTAGCTCTGTTCAAGAATGCCACAAATAATCCTCATAAGGGTTGTTTTTCCTGCCCCATTTGGCCCAAGAAGACCAAACATACCATTACTGATATTCATTGAAACACAACTTAATGCTTTAAAGGGCTTTTTCCTTTTACCAATCAATGGTACTGCTGCAACTATCTTGTAGAAATTCTTACGGATATTTTTAAATCTTCCTTCCAGACGATAAATATCTATGTTTTCAGAACTCATCTTAATTCCGGCTTTATAGATTACAAGTCCGAAAAACCATAGGAATCCAAGTATGAGAACTATAGCAATATTATGCCACCTGACCTGGAAAAGATAAATATTTCCCAGTGGAATTAGCCAGAAAATCACAGGATCAAGAATTTGAACCACCCAGGTAAGTATTTTCTTATTCCCCAACGATGCAAAATTTGTTAATAGTTTTTTGAAAGGAATCCAAATTCCAAGAATGGAAAACCAGATACACATACTGAATACGAATATCCAGAAGCCGTTATTCAGATAGAAATAGGTAAAATAGATTAAAAATCCAATCAGGGGTAGTTGCCATACCAGATTATTCATATCACTCCACGAGGTATAGTTTTTTTCAAGGCCAAGTCTTTCCCTTATTTTTGCACCGGCTTTCCATTCTCTCTGGAAACGACTGCCTCTTTCATATATTTTAACAAGACTCTGAACGTGAATAGTGATAAGTTCATCAGGGGATATCACAGTCTCTCTTGCCTTCCTGAGGGTATTGATAAAGAACCATGTAGCGGCTGGTACAAGGATAAGAGAAAGGACTGTTGTGATCATTCTCCAAAGAAATTGATCAATATAGGTATATACCAAAAATATAAGCAAGATAAATACTATGAACTGAATAACTTTTGTTTTCCAGTCGAGAGAGTAGATCCATTGAAGTGAGTTTTCAAGACCTGAATAGAAAGTAGGAATAAATACAAGTGTAAGCATTGTACTGAGAGACAGCCCTCCTATAACAGTGATTGCAAAAGCAGCGCCAATGGAAGCTACAAATGCAGACTGTCCCAATGCAAGCGGGAAAAGAGCAATCACAGTCGTAGCCGCAGTGATCATAATAGGTCTGATTCGAGCTATGCCTGCAGTCATTAAGGCGCGTGAACGCCTGTTGCCTCTCTTCCTTAAAATATTGGTATAATCAATAAGTAGAATTCCATTACTTACAACAACACCGAGAAGTATCAGAAATCCGATCATGGTGTTGGCATTAAGTAAAGAATTGCCGGTAAGAATAAGCGCAATAAGTGAGCCCAATGCTGCAAGAGGTATGCTGAACATTAGTACAACAGGGGTAGAAAGTGATTCAAATACTGAGGCAAGGATCATAAAGATAAGGAGGAAAGCCATCCCGATAAGGTAATAGAAATCCTTTAATGGATCCTCATCATGTACTACTTCAACAGCTATTCCGGCGGGTATATTTATACCTGAGACAAGAGATTCAATTTCTGACCTTGCATTGTCCAACAGATCTTTTGAACTGGTTATGTCTGTATTGAAGGCGTAAGTAACTGTTATCTTCTTCTCCCGGTTTTCCCTGTGGATGTTTCCCATTCCTGTCGAAAATACAATATTTGACAGCTCCTGCACCTGCATTAAATTGTTATTGGTTCCGGTAACTTCAAGATTCTTAAGATCATCGATTGTTTTGTCAGTATTTACCTTGACCACCCCGAATTCATCTGCATATTTCAGTGTAATATCGTATGTTTGAGTGCCCTGTAAAAAGGTGGCACCTGAAGAGTACTCTTTTCCGAAGGTGGAAAGTGCGGATGTAATATTATTCAAAGTGAAATTGTTACGTCCTATATAATCCATATCAAATTTCAAATGTACTTCAGGAGTATTGTCCTGGACATTTACACTTACACTGCTGATTGTAGACAAGTCCTGAACGGCAGTCTTAATATCGTCCGAAATGTTTTTCATTTGTTCGAAATTCTGCCCTTTTATGACGACACTTTCCGTTGTCGTTCCAATACCTAGAAGGTTTTCGAAGTTAGCCCCCGGATTAACTGCTCCGGCGCTTCCGGATGAACCTGTATAACCACCACCTGAAGAAATNNTTATCCCATTTATCGGCGAGATTTATAGTCATGGTGGCATCCCCTTCTTCTATTCTGCTCATGACATCTCCTTTTTCAGGTATTCCAGCAAGGGTTTGTTCAATTTCGCTAACGAAAGCGTCTGTCTTTTCAAGTGTCGTTCCAGCTGGCATTGTAACTGACAGTCTGAAACTTGAAGTTTCAACTTCCTTTGTTGAACTGACGCTTAAGCTCAAACTNNAGATAATAACCCTGAATCATCCGGTTATGTATTGTAAGCCTTTTAAAAACTCCCAGATCGGATTTAGCGGTCAGTTTAAGCATAAAATGTGTGGCCATTGGGATGAAAAGGAGGGCGACACTTAATGATATTAACAGAGTCGAAACAATAGAAATACCGATATTTTTCCCGATTATTTTGAGCATGAAGTTGTCTGAGAACAAGAAGGGCAGAAAAACGGTTACAGTAGTAAGTGTCGATGCAACAATTGATCTCCATACCTCGCTTGTTCCCTGTCTGACTGCCGTATCAATATCTTTTCCCTCACTCACAAGCCTGTATATATTCTCCAGAACAACCACCGAATCGTCCACAAGCCTGCCGATTGCAAGAGCAATCCCTACAAGCGTAAGACTGTTTATGGTGATATTATAAGCATAAAATAAATTAAAAGCTGTATAAACCGAGATAGGAATTGAAAGTGCAATAATAACCACCAGACGGATATTGCGCAGAAAAAACCACAAAACCAGTATAGCAAGAATCCCGCCGGTGACAGCCAGATGAATTATCTCATTTAAGTTGTCCTCCATTATCTGGGCATTATTGTTCTGAACAACTATTTCCACACCCTGAGACTTCAGATTATCATTCAGTGTTTTAATCACGCTCAGAGCCTTGTGTGAGAGATCTATCAGATTTGCCTGGGTATCGTTTACAAGCGTGACTGTCACAGCCTCGAGCCCATTTATCCGGCTGTATGAGGTCTGTTCTTTGACTCCAAATATAATCTGAGCAATATCTTTCAGAGTCACTGATCCGTTTTGTTTTACAGTAATATTACCTATATCATTAACATCAGTATATTGAGATGTCACATTTACGAAAAACTTATCAGTTCCCTCTTTAACTGAACCGACAAAGGTTTTATCCTTGCCATTGTTATTAAGAAGGTTTGTTACCTGAGCCATTGTTATTCCATAAGCATTACATGCTTTTTCATTCAGCCTTACTTCAATAGATTTTTGCTGACCTCCATAAACCTGAACACCTGCAATACCAGTAATATTCGTAAGATCATTTGTTATTTGCTCATCCGTTATATTGCGTATCCTGTCAACTCCTCCTTCACCCCTGATCTGTAATTCCATGAATTGACTGGTACTCTGTGTGAGATCAACTTTTACAACAGTAACTTTGAATGTTGTAGGTAATGTTGACTTTAACAGATTTATCTTTTCCTGCAACTTCAGATTGGCATATTTCATGTCAATATTCTGATCATAGAAAAGATTTATCGTTCCGGACCGGGAACTGATGTTTGTTTCTATCTTTTGAATACCTTCAAGAGTACCAATAGCGCCCTCCAGGGGAATTATTGCCTGGCTTTCAATATAATTAGGATCCAATTGGAGTGAAGTTGAAACCTGAACGATCAGAGTCGGAAGTTGCGAATTGGGAAAAAGTTCAATCGGAAGTCTCTTATAGGAGACATAGCCGA
>PMEC01000055.1:41429-42175 GCA_003155705.1 Bacteroidales bacterium | reverse complement strand
TTGTTGTAAGACTTGTCATTAAAATTGGTCTTATTCTCTGCGATCCGGCAGTCACAATTGAGTCTTTTTTGCTTAATCCGGTCTGACGAAGCTGATTAATGCGGTCGATAAGGATAATTGCATTGCTCACGGCAATCCCCCCAAGCATAATAATGCCTATATAAGCCATCATGTTAAGGCTTTTTCCAAGGATGAAGAACGTCAGAATAGTACCGACTGCAGCAAGGGGTATTGTCAATAAAANNCATAGAAAAGATTTATCGTTCCGGAACGGGAACTGATGTTTGTTTCTATCTTTTGAATACCTTCAAGGGTGCCAATAGCGCCCTCCAGGGGAATAATTGCCTGGCTTTCAATATAATTCGGATCCAGTTGAAGGGAAGTAGAAACCTGAACGATCAGAGTCGGAAGTTGCGAATTGGGAAAAAGTTCAATCGGGAGTCTCTTATAGGAGACATAGCCGAGCATTGTAAGCCCTAAAAAGAGCATACAGATCAGAACTTTTCTCTTTATAATGAAGTTCATATTATTACAAGGTCTTAATCATAAGTTAACTATTCAATCAAAGTTTTTTTCCCCAGGATAAAATCACTGAAAGAATCAAAAACCCAATAAACGCAGGGTATCACTATCAAAGTAAGGATAGTTGATGTAACGAGTCCGCCAATTACTGCCAGAGCCATCGGAGATCTGAGCGATGCACTTTCTCCGATACCTATTGTCAATGGAATAAGGGCAAATATTGT
>PMEC01000055.1:12797-41406 GCA_003155705.1 Bacteroidales bacterium | reverse complement strand
GCAGCAAGGGGTATTGTCAATAAAATAACAAAAGGTTGAATAATTGATTCAAACTCAGCTGCAAGTACCATAAATACAAGAATAATTGACAGAATAAGGGCAAATGTAAGATTCGACATCGATTCTTTTCTCATCAGCTCTTCACCGGTTATCTGAATCCTGTAGTTAGCAGGCAAAGGAATCGATTTAAGTTGAATCCTGGCATCTTTTACTATTTTGTCAAAAGGTTTGGATTTATTAACCATTGCATAAACATAACTTGTCCGGCTCTGATCCCTCCTTGTAATTTCACGTGGGGTAATAACTTTTTGGATGGTAGCTAAAGAGCTCAAAGGCACCTTTACCGATCCGGCTGTAATCGACAGATCTTCCAGCTGATGCAGTGTAAGATCTCCCAGCTTAATAATAATGTCTTTCTCCTCACCTTCTTTTTCCATAGTACCGGCAGAAGCACCGGAGAGATAACTTTGTATCTGGCTTATTACACTGGTAACTGATACATTGTAATAACTTGTTTTAAACCTGTCAACCGCCACTTCTATTTCAGGAGTTCCTTCATCAAGTGATGTTGTCAGATTATAAAGCCCTGTGTTAGACTTAAGCGCTTCTTTTGCTCCCATAACAATCTTTTCAATCTCAGTAAAGTCCTGCCCTTTTACTTCCACAACAAATGGGGCCTGATTGGTTCCAAGCGAAGTTTGCAAGGCTGATTCTTCCTGTGAGAAGCTTATCGCTAGATCGGGAACTGTTTTTAAATATGTTTCAATGGTTTTAATAGCTTCATCTGTATAAGTGGCATATTCTTTTTTAAGGAATACTTTAATGTTTCCAACGTTCTCATTTGTAGATGTTGCCGATTGAGTAGTTGTTGTATTGACATCACCACCCGCCTGGCTGTAAATCATACTGATTTTGTCACCAAGAAGTTCATGGATAGTTCCTTCTACTTTTTGAATAGTACTTTGAGTTCGGTCAAGACTTGTCCCTTCCGGGAGTTTCAACCCAAGCGTAAATTCCGAAGATTCCGCTTTGGGCATATATTCACTTCCAAGTTTTGGTACGAGAAGAACTGCCAGCCCCATAAATAAAACTGAAAGAAGAATCACCATAAGTCGCTTTTCAATAACTTTGGAAAGAAATTTCGGGTACCATTTGAATTGCATCGGGCTGCTGATCTGTACATTTTGTCCTTTCTTCTCGCGGAAGAGAGTGCTTATCAGCATAGGGATGACAAGCATGGCGACAAATAAAGACGAGATTAAAGCGAAGGCAACTGTCCAGGCCTGGTCTTTAAACATTTCACCGGAAGCTCCTCTCAGATAAACTATTGGAAGGAAGACAACTATTGTAGTAATTGTCGATGCAGTGATTGCACCTCCGACCTGGCCGGTACCAACAATTGCCGCATCACGTAATGACATTCCTTCATCTCTGTTTCTGGTAATATTCTCGAGAACAACAATTGCATCATCAACAAGCCTTCCTGCCCCGAGCGCCAGTCCTCCCAGTGTCATTATGTTTAATGTCAGGTGATTGAAATACATAAGGTTGAATGTTGCTATTATGGAAATCGGTATAGCAACACTGACCACCATTGTGGTGCCTATCCTCCTGAGAAAAACATAGAGGACAATCATGGCAAGGAAAATCCCAATAAGTCCGGAATTCTTTACCTCATTAATGGCGCTGTCAATATATTTTCCCTGGTCATTTACAACTGTGAATTCATAACCAGGAAGAGCTTTTGACAGAGTTGACAGGGCAACATTGATGTTTTTAACAGCTTCGACTGTATTATATTTAGGTTCCTTGAATATTGACAAGCCAATGCATCGTTCCCCATTAAGTGAAATAATATTCTGAGGATCTTTATTTTCATATTTTATGATTGCAACATCGCGCAGATATACAGGAATTTTGTTTGTTGAAGTAGCGGCAGCAGCTGTGGTTGTAGCAGTGGTGGAAGAAGCCTGTTTAAATCCAACGACTATGTTTTCAAGATCTGTCAGATCGCTCATTACACTCACACCTTTGACGGTGTATTTAGTCCCCAGGTCAGTTATTGAACCTCCGGAAACATTCTTGTTATAGTTTGCAATCTGTGCTGCAATCACATCAGAAGTCAATCCAAAAGATTCTAGTATATATTTGTTGGTTTCAACTACAATCTGGCTTTCTTCCTGCCCGGTAAGTTTCACATCAGCCACACCTTCAATTCTGATAAGTTCGTTCCTGATATAGTTCTCCGCAACTTTCCTTAATTCATCCATGTTGGTAATTGCCTTGTTCTTAAATCCCACGATCAATACCGGTGCAGCATTCGGATCATATTGAGAAATATTAAACCCGGTGAGGTCGGAGTTCTGACTGAATGAGTTTAATGCCTTCTGCAGGTCCAGGAATGCTTCATCCATATCCTTGTTCCAGCTATATTCGACAGTTATATCTGCTAATCCGACCTGAGAGACGGATGATACAGCAGTAACATCACTTTGTCTCATAGCAAGGGATTCTATCTGATCGACGTAGGTTTTTTCGATTTCTTCAGGCGGCTTTTCTCCGGCCGTTAGTTCAACATATATCTTCGGATTGTTCAGATTCGGGAAAAGATCAGTTCCCAGCTTTCCCAGGGATATGATCCCCAGGAGAACAATGCCGAGTACCAGCATTAAAATTGTGACCGGGTATTTTACAGCAAATTGGGCAATCCTGTTCATGATATTTATTTAATGATTTTGACCTTTGATCTGGTGCTCAGTGTTTCAAAACCGACAGTTACATATCGTTCATTTTTCATCAGACCTCCAGTTACTTCGACNNTCAGTAAGGTTTTCAAGACCGGTCCTGATTATACGTTCAGAAGCTGTTCCACCACGATCGATAACGAAAATCGTTTTTCCTCTCTGACGAGCAAGAATTATACTTTTAGGAATTACAATAACGGTATCTTTGTGGTTTGTTACAATATCAGCTTTTACAAACATACCAGGTCTGATAAGATAATTTGGATTGTCAATCTGGACAGTCCCGGCAAAGGTTCTTGTATCTGAATTTATTGCCGGTGACAGTTGTGTTATTTTTCCTATTAAAGTGTCCTTTGGAATAGTATAATTTGTCAACTTAACTGACTGATTAGGTTTAATTATGGAAACATATTTTTCGGGCAATTGTACATTCATGTACATCATTTTGTAATTCATTATTTCGACTATGTTTGAACCTGTATTAACCCTGACTCCCTGAGTATAATAAGGTAAATCAATTATTACACCGTCAATAGGGGCAGTGATCCTTGTCTTTGCCATGGAGAGATTTGCACTTGTCAGAACTGTTTTGGCATTTGCCGTATTGATTTCTGCCGTCTTAAGATCATAAAGTGTAACTCCTCCCTTTTCATATAGCGATTTCTGTTGAGTCAGCTGACTTTCTGTAAGTTCGAGATTAAGTTTAGTAGTTTCAAGCTTTATATCATTAATATATTGCTGATCTTCTAATCTGGCTATGAGTTCGCCGGATTTGATCTGATCATTTAACTGCCATGGTTTTCCGGTGCGAGGATTTTTTTCAAGAAAATAATTGGCTGTAATCTCCGATTTTACCAGGATGTCTCCTATAGGATAAGCAGTTCCTGAAGTATTGACATATTCTTCAATTGACTTAGGAGTGGCATCCGCAACGGAAACCGGAATTTCAACATCAGCAGAGAGATTCTGAGTCTGGTTTGTGCAGCTGATAGCCGCGAAAACAGTTACTACTATTATAAATAAAGCTTTTTTCATAAGTGATTAGTATTTATTATTTAATGTCTTAATAGGGCTTACCGGTTGTTTCTTTTCAAAATCATAAAGTGTCAGTATTTTTAAATTCAGAAGTTCGAGTTTATAGGATATTAAAGAATTAGTGTAATTAAGTTTGTTCTGAGAAAGCTGGTTCTGAAAAATACTAAGATCCATTCCTGTCAGGGTTCCGTTTTTATACTTTTCAAGATTTAAATCGTAAGTTAGTTGTGCATTAATAACTGAAACACTGGCTATTGCTATCTGATTAATGAGATTCTTAAGATTTCTGTAGCTCTGTCTTATAGTTACGATTATATCGTTTTGTTGTGAATTGAGATCAACTTTGTTTGACTCAATAACTGCCTCTTGAGCTTTTATTCTTGATTTTTCCTGACCCCAGTCGTAGATTGGAATTGTAAAAGTCAATGATGCATTTTCATTATCTACAGGATCTTTGTAAATATTCGGTAATTGTGAATTATTGCCGTTATAACCAAAGGCAAGATTAAGTGTTCCATTGAATTTATTAAGTGCTTTTACGGTAATAAGATCAAGAAGCGATGATTCAATGGTGATCTGTCTTTCCCTGAGTTCCATCCTGTTGGCAAGACCTTGCTCAATTGCAAATGCTGCATCGACTTTTATAGTAGTATCAACCGAGATGTCTGGTAACACAACAATATCTTCATACAAATCAAGTCCGATATTTTCTTTAAACTGATCTTTGGAATTTTCAAAAGTAACCTGNNGCAATTTCCATGCTTTGTTGCGCCTGATAGACCGAGTAAAATGACTGGGTCACGCTTTTTTCAGTTGCCAGTAGCTGAACAGCATAAGTAAGCTGAGAATTCTCAAGTTGTAACCGGAGCGTTTTCAGATTGAGCTTAATATGGTTATAGGTAAACAAGGGCTGACTTATCGAAATACCAACATCATTATTATATATTACTCCCACAGATTTCGGATACTGTTCATTTAAAAGAGTATTTGTATAACTAAAATTGTCACTCAGAGTAACAGTTGCATCAGTTGGCAAAATAGGTTGTACAACAGTGAATGCACCGGAACTTCTTAAGCTCTTGGATGTATTGAAAATTTCGGTACTGGTATTAAAAGCTCTGTTCTGAGAATAGGTCAAAGGATTTACGGATAAAGCAAATTTTGATTTTAATCCGGCAAGCTGAACATTGAGGTTTTCCTGACTTCTTACCAGACTAAGCCTTGTTTTTATTACAGTGGGGCTGTTTGATTCAGCTACGGTTAAGGCCTGTTCAAGAGTAAGCCCCTTCTGTGCTGTCACATTGGTAAAGATAAGATTCATCAGGAGAAAGATTGACGGATAAATCCATTTAATAATTATGAATTTCTTTTTCATTTTGAATTGTATTATATCTGATTTTTAATTATATCTTTTTACTTTTTACTTTTGTCTTTTACTTTTGTTTTACCCATTTTACTGCATCAGCAATCACGACCCTTCCTCCTGAAAGATTAGAAAGGACCACTTTAGCTGTATCGGCTTTAAGATAATATGTACCTAACTTGTTCCAGCCGCTTTCAGCATTTTCATAGTCAAAAGCTATATCCTCTACTCCACGATCATAATATACATGGAAATGAAATTCTTTGTAAGGAGCGGTAAATTGTCCTCTTGCTCCGCCGGCTCTTCCCTGACCTCCACCAGAACCACTAGTTATTCCTCCGGCTCCACCGGTTCCACCGCCACCTCTGTTGTTACCGCCTCCGCCGCCTCCTCCTCTGGCGTTTCCGCCTCCACCGCCGCCTCCGCCTCCACCGCCAAAGCCGCCTCCCATGACCATCATGCGGTCGGCAGTTTTACCTATGTAACAGGAGATCTCATAATAACCGGGACTTTTAATAGGTGTAACCCATGTCACGCTTTTATCCCCAATTCCGCTCTTAGTATATATTGCTGAACGGACATATTTTCCAAAATATATCGATTGAACTATTGGCTGCCAGTATGAAGGGATCTTCATAAGACTCATTTGCTGATAACTGTTACCGCTCTTATTTTGGATCCCAAGAAGTTTTTTTAACCTGTTCACAGTGTTCTGTTTACTTATTACAAAACCGGGGTCTTCATTGTCGACTATTATTTCAGATGAATCAGCCACTGTAGAATATGATGTAAGAACTTCTTCCCCTGTAAATTCCTTTACAGCCTCTTTGGTTTTGATTATATTATCAATTGGAAGTGTAAGTTGTCCTGGAATGTTTTTTGCTGAGAGAGTATTTAACATCATTGCTCTGGGAATTGCATCCAGGACAATGCCAATCTTCTTAGTTTCATTGGGTTTCAGAAATACAATCTTCGAAATATCAGCAGCTTCCATTCCGCGTCCCTGGGAAGAAATCCTTGCTCCGCCTCCGCCTCCGCCTCCGCCAAAGCCGCCTCCCCCGCCAAAACCGCCTCCACCTCCTCCGCCAAAACCTCCGCCGCCGCCACCAAAGCCGCCGCCACCNNGCAATGAATGTGACCTGATATCTTGATCTGTTACCAACAACAATTTCAGTCGCCACCAAATTTGTAAAGAGGAATCCGGGTTGCTCCTTTCCATTGTACCAATCAGACAGATAAGGATAGAATTCAAAACCAAACTTAGCTTTAATATCGTTGTTAAATGTTTTAATATCGACTCTTTTAAACTTATGATCATCAATATATTTTACAAACCAATCCTTAAATTCATCAATCCCGGCAATAGACCTTATAAGATTAAATAAGTTATCACCCTTGATGGTTAAAACAGTGCTCAAAGTATCTCCGCTGGGATGCTGTGCGAGCATTTCTTTAAAACTTTGGTTTTTCAGGATTATATTAGCTAAATCATTATCAGAAAGGTTACCGGATAATGCCTGCAACCCTGCTCTTCCAATGTTGTTGATTTTTTGAAGATGAACTTCAAAGACTGAGTTAATAACCGGATATTCTGAAGAGTAGAAATTATTCTTAAAAAAGTAGAAACTTGGCCCCAGAAGATACCTTGACGGTTCATTCTCGGCAACCCCGTTAACAAACCTGAAATTTGCCCCGGTTATAAAAGTACTTCTCATGAAGTTATTGAAGATTCTTACTTGAAGCTCTTTATCTGTTATAACCAGCCCCCCTCGTTTCATCCTAAGCTTCTGCTGGGTGAACAGCTTCTTGAATCCGGCCTGATACAGAGTGGAGAGTCTTTCAGGAAGAAGAACCATTGATGGCTGCACTTCTGCCCGTGTTTGAGTACTTTCTTTCTGATAAGAATAAAATTGCACCGGAACCTCAAGCATACTGAGTGTCTCAAAAGGATATTTTGTCGAAAAGTTCGATTCAAGATCTTTCAAAAGACCCGAAATAAGCATAGGTAAAGTATCTTTAATTGCTGCAAGGTCTTTTTTATAATAGTCATTCCCGGGAAAATGATAAGAAAGAAATTCAACAGAATCTACCTTTATCTTGTCAGTCAGATAATTGCCAATTGCAAGTGTCAATCCGGTAAGTGGAGATTTTGGCTTATAGATATAATATCCGTTCTCTTTGCTCATCTCTCCCTGGGAAACCGCAACAAGATTGTCTTCAATCTTAACTTTCAGTGTAAATTTTGTAAAATCAATCTTTATCTGTGCCGGATTGGATGGATAATAATTTAACCCCGCAACCGGATACCATTGCGCTTCAGGTGTGAGCAATACATAATCTTTGGTCAGGAAAGCCTGTCGTTTTTTCACATTGACCATTGAGATCTGATAGGGATTCTCGGTGATATCATCATTACAGTTCGGGTAACAAAACGATTCGTTAATTTCTCCTGAATACACAAACTCAACGTTATCGCTCTCTTCCGGATTGAGCACCTTTCCGGCGTTTATTTCAATAATTTGGTTTATTCTTCTGAAATTCAGGTCTTTGCCTCCGGAAGAGATTTTTGTTACTGTCAATGATGGATTAAGTGAAAAGTAGTATTTACTGATTGAGTCACTATTATCATTTGAAATTGTCAAAGCTGCCTTGGCTTCAAACGCATTTCCTTTATGAATAAATTCTATAGATGCTTCAGTTATGGTGGCAAATTTCTTATTTTCAAACTCTCTGTTTATTTCAAGAGCCATGCTCTTATCATTTAATACTTTTCTGTAAGTCGAATAAGTATTGAAAGCACAGATTACCGATCCGGTCAGAAAAACAAATAAGAATACTATTGTCAGGATCCTGTGAATTCTTGATTGTGGTAATCGTTTAAACAACAGAATTGTTGCCATAATCAGGAAAAGACCTGCAAAAAGATAAATGAGCCGTTGATTGACTATAACACTTAAATTATCAAATCCGATCATACCTGACCTGAAAATAGGCATACCAAAAGCCATATAATCAAAAATTGATCCGGCTCTGAAGTAGAAATAAAAAATATCNNTTATCGACATACTTCTTGAAATAATATTAATTACCAGGCATATTGCAAGAATCAATAAATTCAGGCTCAGGAAAAGTCTGAGTATTCCCCATGATTTTCCAAGAATATATTCAAAATTTGACATCGATCTGGTGTAAAGCACTTCATTGGTATCCACCTTCTTGTCACGCTTTAGGAAATCGGAAGCCAGGAAAATAACCACTACAGCCTGGGCAATATTAAGAAGATAGAGATTAATGAGAGGCAGTGCAGAAGAGATCGAAACTACAGCCCAATCCTCGATACCTACAGGTGAGAACATTCCGATATTCATCACTGTGAATATCAAAATGGCACCAATAGAAAAAAGGCGGAAGAACCAACTTCTTCTTAAAGTCTTTGCCTCGTAGCGGGCAACAGTTCTGATATTAACCAAAGATGCCATTAGCTTTTTTTTTATCAATCAATTAAAGAGGCCTGTATCTTATGCTCCATAAAATATACATATGCATGTTCAATGTTTGGAATAATAGGGATTGCATCATATTCCGGAACATCATCCGTGACAACCTGAACTTCCCAACCGGTTTCAACAGGTATGGTGGAGATAACATTGTATTGTTCTTTGACTTTTTCGTACTCTTCCGGAGTAAGGTTAAGTTTGAATACATGACCTTCAGCATGTTTAACCAGATTCTCGGGAGAACCGTTATAAACCATTTCTCCCTTGTTAAGCAGTGCCATTCCCTGACAGGTAGATGAAATATCTCCGACAATATGTGTCGAAAGGATTATTATTACATCATGCTGGCTTAACTGTGACAGTACATTTCTGAATTTTATCCTCTCATCAGGATCGAGACCCGTGGTAGGTTCATCTACAATTATGATCTTCGGATTACCGATGAGGGCCTGTGCAATACCCAACCGTCGTTTCATACCGCCGGAAAGCCTGTTTGCCTGCCTGTCGCGTGCTTCAAGAAGTCCGACCTGATCAAGTAACCTGTCAACCTCTGCTATTCTTTCCTTTTTGTTTTTTAACCCGGCTAACGATCCTGTATAATCCAGGAACTCCCATGTTTTAAGCGCTGTAAAAAACCTGAAATCCTGAGGCAGGTATCCAAGCATACTCCTGAGTTCTTTTCTGTGTTTCTGAATATCTTTACCATCCACCGTAACCAATCCTGATGTTGGTTTCATCAGAGTTACCAATATTCGCATAAGGGTTGATTTGCCTGCCCCGTTGGGACCCAGCAGACCAAACATCCCGGTACCTAATTCAAGGTTGATGTTTTTGAGGGCATGATTGCCATTTGGATATATCTGGTTTAGATTCTGAATTTCAATTTTCATAAATATACATTTTGATAATTGCTTTCATAGGGGACTAAACGAACTTTAGACATCTAAATGAATCCAAATATTCCCTTAACATGAAATTTTAATTTCTTTTAACAGATATTTAATTCATGATCGTCTTTAGTTACAGGTTATAAGGTAACTTATTCCTACACATCTGTTATTAGGCAGGACAAATTTTTCAAGTCACATTGACTAGTCTTTTATATTGAATCTCTTTTCTTAATCAATCAATGAAGATTAAACTGGAAGGTTATTCCCGCAAGTATTGACTAAGCTCTGACATTTGAGGTTTAGGGATGTGCCTGAAAGCAGAGGCAAGGTTCTGGTATGTTACTTTTAGTTTAATAGCTTATGAACTTTATTAAATCTGATTTGTTTTTATTTAGAATGATTCTAAATAACATCAAGGATTAATATCTAGTGTAACATAAGTAATAAGAACCAAAAACATTTAATTATGAAAACAATTTTATCTCTAAAAGCATTGATCGTTATTACATTTTTGACATTAGCGATCATTTCATGTAAGAAAGACTCATTATCTGCAACTAGTGCAATATTACCTGGAAATCTCAGCTCGTCTACTCAAGCAGCCGCCTCTCTATCTGATAATGGTATTGTGAATAATGAAACAAGGCAAATGATAGTGACACTTAAGACACAGAATTTCTCCGTTTCCGATTCGATCAACCAGGTTTTGGGAGATGCAGCAGATATAAATGTTGCACTTTATTCTGATGCAGATGGTATTGTTCCCTCTGGATCGTACTCATTTTCAAGCGGAGATGCGAAAGAACCTTTTACCTTTGATACTGGTGTGATAAGTGCACAAGTTTCACCTAATTCGAATAGTCCTGATCAATTTGGAATAGTCGATGGAACAATAGTCGTAACTCAAAACAATTCAATGTATGATCTGAACTTTCAATTGCAACTGACTTCGGGTAAGACATTTGCGGGAAGTTATAACGGTATTGTGGTTTATAAAGATGCGCTTAAAAAGTAGGATTAACATTATTTAATGGAAAAGGTTGTTCAGAAATGAACGACCTTTTTGTTTTAAACTGATCAATCTGATCTCATTGATCAATGAAGTTTACAGACCTATAAAATTTGAGTCATAAACTAGACTATAAGCCTTATTTCGAAATAGCGTGTAACTGCTTTCCGTTGTTCAGGTAAAAACAAAGTCTTAGCTTAAAAAGGTTGCAAAAAGTGGTCTGTTTGGATTGTCATGTCTACAAAAGAAGTTCTGCCAGATATTTTAGCTATTCCTACTGAAGTGAAAATACTTAACTAAGCTTAATTCATATCTTACTCAAATACTTTTGAAAACACTTCTTTTTCGTAATTTTAAAAATCAGAAAACGATATAGCTTGCAGCCAACATATATATATAAAGTATTGAAAGGCATGGATTTTAAAACTAATTCCTATTTTTGTAAATCAAAAATCTCCTTGTGGTTTATTTGACTAATAAACGAAAAATCATAAATGATCCTGTTTATGGGTTTATCAGCATTCCGGGAGATTTTGCATTTGACATAATCGAACACCCCTGGTTTCAACGATTAAGAAATATAAGGCAACTAGGACTTACCAGTTTTGTTTATCCGGGAGCGACACATACAAGATTCCAGCATGCACTCGGAGCTATGCACCTTATGGATCAGGCAATTCAGACTTTAAAAAGCAAGACTGTAAAGATAAGTCAGGAAGAGGAAGAGGCCACTTTATTGGCTATTCTGTTGCATGATCTGGGTCATGGCCCGTTTTCTCATGCCCTTGAGAATTCAATTATTTCAGGAATATCGCATGAAGAAATGTCATTATTACTTATGGGTAAAATGAATGAAACTTTTCATGGAAAACTAACACTTGCCATTGAAATCTTCAAAGGGAAATACAAACGTAAATTTCTCCATGAACTTATTGCCGGACAGGTTGATATGGACAGACTTGATTATCTTCGCAGAGACAGTTTCTTTACAGGTGTCATCGAAGGTTCTGTCGGATCCGACAGGATAATAAGAATGCTTAATGTGGTTAACGACAGACTTGTTATTGATGAAAAAGGAATATATTCCCTGGAGAAATTCATTATTGCAAGGAGGCTGATGTACTGGCAGGTTTATATGCATAAAACTGTCTTATCATCAGAAAGCCTGCTTGTAAACATCTTGAAACGTGCGAAAGAACTGGCATCATCCGGAGAAGACCTTTATTCAACTCCTGCGCTCAGGTTCTTTCTTAACAATAAGATCGGACCATCAGACCTTAACGGAGAAGGTGTTTTCACTCCGGGACAGGTTGCTGCAAATTTTACAAGACTCGACGATAATGATATCCTGGTCTCTGCAAAATACTGGGCAGACCATTCCGATGTAGTTTTGTCAAACCTTTCAAGGAGACTAGTGCAAAGAGATCTGCTTGCAATTGAACTTCAGAATGAACCATTTCCCGAAAAAAGAATTACCGAATTAAAAAAAATTACAGGAAAGCTGTTGAATATTAACCGGGAGATAACTAAATATTTTGTCTTTGCAGGTAATATTTCAAACCTGGCTTATGTCCCAGATGCGCCTGATGTTAAAATATTAGCCAAATCGGGCCTGATTTCAGACATATCTTCTGTTTCCGATATGTTTGACCATAGATTCCTTTCAGAAAGGATTATAAAATATTTCCTTTGCTATCCAAAAGAGTGCCGGTAACTAAAGAATATCACAATGGAATTTACAGCCGCAACAATCGCAGGGTTTTTAAATGGTGAAGTCGATGGAAACCCAAGTGTAAAAGTGAACACAGTTGCAAAAATAGAAGAGGGTCATGTAGGTGCACTTTCATTCCTGGCGAATCCCAAATATGAACATTACATTTACTCTACCAGATCCTCAGTGGTTCTTGTAAATAAAGAATTCGTCCCAACAGAGAAGATCATCGCCACTTTAATCCGGGTGCCGGATGCTTATAAGGCTTTTGCTTCATTATTGACTCTTGTTGAACAGTCAAGACCTAAGAAAACAGGAATTCATTCAACCGCAGTAATTGAATCTTCAGCAATAATCGGCAAAGATGTATATATTGGTGCTAATGCATATATTGGTGAAAATTGCTTTGTAGGAGATGGTTGTAAAATATATCCTCAGGTTTTCATAGGCGATAATTCAAAAGTCGGTAAAAACTCCATTATTAACCCGAACGTCACAATTTATCATGAATGCGTTATTGGTAATAACTGCATAGTACATGCCGGAACTGTGATTGGTAGCGATGGTTTTGGGTTTGCCCCTCAGTCTGAAACTGAGTTTATGAAAATTCCACAGATCGGAAATGTTATAATTGAAGACGACGTTGAAATCGGAGCAAATGTCGCAATTGACCGTGCAACGATGGGTTCGACAATTATCAAAAAGGGAGTAAAGATAGATAACCTGGTTCAGATCGGGCATAATGTTGAAATAGGCGAGAATACAGTTATGGCAGGACAGACAGGAATAGCTGGTTCAACAAAAATAGGGAAGAATTGTATGCTTGCAGGACAGGTGGGAATAGCCGGACATATAAAAATTGCAGATGGCACGAAGATAGGTGCACAGGCAGGAATACTGGGAGATATTAAAGAAGAAAATACAATCATCCTGGGTTCGCCTGCTTTCGATTATAAACAGTTTTTTAAGTCTACAGTGGTTTTTAAAAAATTGCCGGAACTGAAGACAAGACTCGATAGAATTGAGAAGGAGATAGAATCTTTAAAGGGGAAATAATTATAAGTAACATTCCGGATTGAATTTATTATTTGAAATTGAGTTATAGTTCAATTTTTTGGATTGTTCGAATTTTTTTTCCTTTTTTTGTACCCGTTATCAAATCAAACAAATTGATCAATGAGTGAAAGACAAAGAACATTGGCGCGGGAAATAACTCTGGCAGGTAAAGGATTACATACCGGAATAAGTGTGAAAATGACTTTTAAACCCGCTCCGGCTAATCATGGTTATAAATTCTGCAGGGTTGATCTTCCGGGTCAACCGGTAATTGACGCTCTCGCAGAGCATGTCACTGAAACATCAAGAGGAACGACACTAGTCCAGAATAATGCATCGGTATCAACCATTGAACATGTTCTTGCGGCTTTTCACGGAATGAAAATTGATAATGCACTTATTGAGCTTGACGGACCTGAAGCTCCGATAATGGGAGGGTCAGCTTTGAAGTTTGTGGAGGCTATTAAAGAGGCAGGTATTGTTGAACAAAAGGAAGAAAGAAACTACTATGTTGTCAAACAGAAAATTACATTCTCTGAGGAAGAACATGGTGTAGATCTGATTTTGTACCCCGATGATCATTTGAGCATAAACGTTCTCATTGATTACAATTCCAAAATACTCGGGAACCAATATGCCATTCTTGACTCGATCGATGATTTTGAAGATAAAATAAGTGAAAGCCGGACTTTTGTTTTCTTTCACGAGCTTGAGCCTCTTTTTAATAAGGGACTTATAAAAGGAGGAGATCTTGACAATGCAGTGGTAATTCTTGAAAAGGAGGTTTCTCAGGAAGAGATTGATCGCATTGCAAAATTATTTAACCGCCCTGGAATTACAACCCATAAAGCAGGAGTATTGAATAACACGGAACTCCGTTATCCGAATGAACCAGCACGTCACAAACTTCTGGACCTTATGGGCGATCTCGCACTTGTCGGGCAACCTATAAAAGGCAAAGTGGTTGCAACACGTCCGGGTCATTTCGCCAATACGCGTTTGGCAAAAATTATCAGGCAGGAGATAAAAAAAGCCCACTTAAAAAGAGATATTCCTGTCTATGACCCGGCTTTACCACCGGTTTTGTCAATTGATGAGGTAAAGAAAAAGCTGCCTCACAGATATCCGTTTCTGATGGTCGACAAAATTATATTTATCGATGAAGCTTCAATTGTCGGAATTAAAAATGTTACATATAATGAATCTTTTTTTCAGGGACATTTTCCTGATGAGGCCGTAATGCCAGGAGTAATGATGGTTGAAGCACTGGCCCAGGTGGGAGGAATCCTTGTTCTCAATACTGTCGAAGAACCTGAAAAATATTCCACCTATTTTCTGAAAATTGATAAGGTGAAATTTAAGCAGAAAGTTGTTCCGGGGGATACAATAATACTCAAAATGGAACTCGCTGATATTGTGCGCAGGGGAATCGTTACTATGTTTGGACAGGCATTCGTAGGCAACAAACTTGTCGTAGAAGGTGAACTGACAGCTCAAATTATTAAAAATAAATAGTCATTCAATGATCTCGAATTTAGCATTCGTAAATCCTGAAGCCAGGTTAGGCGAAAATGTAATAGTCGAACCTTTTTCCTATATCGCCGGAAATGTTATAATTGGAGATGGGACATGGGTCGGCCCCAATTCAACAATCCTCGACGGAGCCAGAATAGGGAAAAATTGCAAAATATTCCCTTCTTCTGTTCTTTCCGGAATCCCGCAGGATCTTAAATTCAGAGGGGAAGACTCAACTGTTGAACTTGGCGATAATACAACTATAAGAGAAGGAGTCACAGTTAACCGTGGAACAGCGGCTGTTGGAAGAACTGTCATTGGCAATGATTGCCTGTTAATGGCTTATGCTCATATTGGCCATGATTGTAATATTGGTAATTTCTGTATAATAGGCAATTCTTCAGCTATGGCTGGTGAAGTTAATGTTGATGACTGGGCAATAATTAGTGCAGGAACTCTTGTTCATCAGTTCACTAATATAGGTGGACATGTTTTCATCGGTGGCGGTTCTAAGGTCAGAACAGATGTTCCCCCTTTTATAAAAGCCGACAGAGATCCATTATCATTTATGGGATTGAATACGGTCGGACTTACAAGACGAGGATTTGAGAAAAAGCGGATTGACGAGATACATAATATTTACAGGTTAATATATCAGAACGGATTGAATACATCCCAGGCACTTGAACGCATTGAAAAAGAGTTCAACCCCTCACCCCACAGAGATTACATCCTTGAATTTATAAGGAAATCAGAACGTGGAATCATAAGAGGCCCTAAATAAGTTTACTTTTATCTTAATTTCCCCCTTTCAACCTTTTTCCCTTTCTGCCTTTCCTGCCCATCTTCCCATCATGTACTTACAATGTCTCTGCCAAAAGGACTCAAAGCAATTGCAGTAAGTTTAAAATGCTGCATCCCAAATGGAATGCCGATTATTGTAATACAAAGCAATAATCCGAAAAGTGCGTGAGTAATAGCTATCCAGAGTCCGCCTGTCAACAGCCAGATCAGATTCATTATTATATACAGGCAGCCCGACGCTCTCTCGTGAACACGGGTTGTGCGTCCGAATGGCCACAAAGAAAGTGAGGCCATTTTAAGTGTCTGAATACCGAAAGGAATTCCGATGATTGTTATCATAAGAATCAGGCTTCCAATGAAATATTCGATTGCAATAATTATTCCCCCGAAAATCAGCCAGACAACGTTTCCAAGAAATTTCATCAGAAAATTTGTAATTGATTATTCAAGAACTATATTCTGGTTCTTAGGATATTTAACAGAGTAGGAGAGAACCAGTTCCTTCTTTTCCTGTGGTTTTAATTCAAGCTCCCATTTGACTGTTCCCGTATCAGCATTAAGAATTCCTCCCGAGAGTTCTGCAGCTTCAACAACAATAGCGCTGTTTGAGGAAACAGGAATCTGATCATTAACAGTAATCTTTATGGAATTAGTTTTGTTATTCCTGATTGTCAGAAGGAAAGAATATGCCTCGGTTTTATTTGAACCGATTATTTTTTTACTCGTGAAGTCTTTCCTTTTTTCCCTTTTCACCAGAATGCTGTTATCCGTACCTAATGAGATAATCAGTGTGTCTGTAAGCTGATTTACATTTAGATATGATTTCCCGACAAACGTATTTTCAAAATAGAGAGTGGTTTCACCGGATAACAGACTCTGTTTTGCCCAGTCAGTGATATTACCTGTCAGATAAGCAATCTGCGACAATTTTGGGATTGTAACATACTTATAATCAGCAGGAGTAGAGGTCTGTTGAATCTCTATCGTCTGAGCTTTCCCGTCTGAAGGGATTGTTGCAGGAAGTGATACATCAAATGTCACACTCATTTCACCGACTTTTTTCTCAACCATTACGGAAGACGCAACATTATCCTTCTTCATGTCATTTTGCTTTTCACTTCTTTTCATCTCCTCCATCACAGCGGGGGCTGCTTCACTTTTAGCAGCACCAAGTGCGTTGTAACTTTTCAGAATAACAGGGGCATAGAAATCTATGAACCATGGATTAAGAACAGGAGCATTTCCTGCCACCCATGGTGTTGCATTGGAAAAACTAAGTTTAACATCCTTCCAGTCGACACCTGAATTTTGAAAAACATTTGCTTTATAAAAGATTATAACCGGCTTATTTATCTCATCCACCCTGATATCATATGAAGGATACCAACCTGCATTCGTAACAATATAACTGAAAGAAAGTTTCCCGGGAACTGGTTTATCAGAAGATAATGTGACAGTTATTTCACCCGAAGGTAACTGCTGTTTTCCAAGCTTTATGGAAATCTGTTGCTGCAAGGCAGAAACCTGTTTCTCATAATCCTTTATCAGCCTGCTCTTTTTCAGAAGGGTCACATTTACCTGGTCTATATTGCTGGTGTACAGATCCATAAGGATCCTGAACTGATCGATCGAAAAAGTAGTCTCCTTAACCATAATTGCTTTATTGGCGACCAGGAAATCCTCTTTTTCCTGAAGAGTTTTTATGGCTGCATTTTCATCCTCAACTTTTGCCTGTAAGATTTCTATCTGGCCTTTAATACTTTTTACTTCCGGTGAGTCTTCAAGATTCTGAAGGAAATTGTTCTGAAGATTAACTGAGAGTATTGTGAATTCTCCAATCCCCTTCACCTGGATACTCTGCGCATCAATATATGGTGAAAGTCCTTTAAGTTTTAAAATGGTCTTCCCTGGAGCAAGATCAAAAGATGATTCATGGCTTAATTGTGCCCTGTCAGGATAAACTGTTACATGCTTTATTTCAGCTTTTATCTCCTTTTCATTATCTGCCAGAAGGCTAATGGAAAATACAAAAATAATTATAGAAGTGATAACTGTTTTTTTCATAAATCAACAATTTATATTTGAATTTAAAGATAAGTTTATTTATCAATCACGAAATAAAATTATCGTTCCATTATATCGATTTCAACCTGATAATACAACATAAATAATTAAAAAAAGTTTAATTCAACAATAATAATACCAAATGTTAAATAAGCTGAATTATCCCTCACATTTTATGTTAATTATCGCTTTTCCAGTATTTGATGTCATAATTCACTTACCTTTATGAAAATTAATAATCTGCGAATGAAATCTTTAAGGATTGGTAACCTTGAAATCGCTGTTCCGATAATTCAGGGNNAAGGAGGAAATCAGGAAAGCAAGGGAAAAGACGCTGGGCATTATTGGTGTGAATGTAATGGTAGCCATGACAAATTTCGCGGATATGATTAAGACCGCAATTTCTGAAAAGGTCGACATTATAATTGCAGGTGCAGGTCTTCCTCTGGATTTACCTTCATTTTTAAATAAAGGAAGTAAAACAAAACTCGTCCCTATTGTCTCTTCTGCGAGAGCCGCAAAAATAATATGTGAAAAGTGGAAAACCAATTATGATTATCTGCCTGATGCAGTTATTGTTGAAGGCCCAAAAGCTGGCGGACATCTTGGTTTTAAAGAGGAACAGATATTTGATAAGGACTTTTGCCTTGAAAAACTTGTACCTGAAATTGTAAATGAACTTAGACCTTTCGAAGAAAAATATAATCAACTAATACCCCTGATCGCTGCCGGCGGAATTTATACAGGTGAAGATATCCATAAAATTCTTGAGCTTGGAGCTTCTGGTGTTCAGATGGGGACGAGGTTTGTGACCACCGAGGAATGTGATGCATCGCCGGCATTTAAACAGTCTTATATTGATGCAACAGAAAAGGATATCGAAATTATAAGAAGTCCGGTGGGGATGCCTGGACGAGCCATTTTAAGCAGTTTTATCGAAAAAGTACGGGATGGTAAGAAACAACCTAAAAAATGCCCCTTTAAATGCATAAAGACCTGTGATATATCGAAAAGTCCTTACTGCATAATTATTGCTCTTATCAATGCATTAAAAGGTAATTTTGACCACGGTTATGCTTTTGCGGGTTCGAATGCGTTCAGGGCAACGAAAATAACAACTGTAAAGGAATTGTTCCAGTCTATATTAAAAGAGTATAAAGCAACTACCTAGTCCCGGTATCCTTTATAAGCTTATTTAAACTTACTGATCCCGTGGCTTTGAAAACTGCTGGTTTCTTGCCCATCGGGCAACCCGGAACAGGACAATTAATAATCTTATGCTCCTTATTATCAGCAGGCTCCCATCCCATTATAAAATACAATGTAAAGAACCCGATGATGTAAGCAACCGTAACGTGCCAGCCATATTTCACCCATTTCCCGACATTGCGGGATTCGGGGAATTTATTTGTAATTGCAACTCCGGCGGATGAACCAAACCAGATCATCGATCCGCCGAAACCAACTGAGTATGCCAGCATGCCCCAGTCAAAATGTCCCTGTTCGAGACAGAGTTTTGTAAGAGGGATATTATCAAAAACGGCAGATACAAATCCAAGAATGAAAGCTGTAACCCATGAAGCATTAGGAAGATCCTCAACCGGCATAAGGGAAGCGCTGAAAACAAGACAAAGAAGAAATATTGTCCCTTTTATGGCTCCAGGGACCTCTTTCCATGGGATTGGTCTGAAAGTGGCGCCTATGAGGATTGCAATCCAGACTCCCAGAGCAGGCATATCATAGAGAAAATTGGATATAATTGCGCCTATCAGCATGAGTGCTACAATAAGCAACTTGCCCCAGTCAACTTTTACGTTTGGCGTGGCATCTTTCTGTATTCTCTGGTACTTGTCCTGCTGATGTGATGCAAACCATGCAAAGAATGCAAGGGCAGTCAAAGCAGCAACAAATCCATGCAATACATTGAACGGACTCACTCCATCAATCCACATCATAGTGGTTGTAGTATCGCCTACAACACTACCGCTGCCGCCGGCATTACTGGCTGCAACTATTGCCGCAATATATCCGATATGAACCCTGTTTTTGAATACTACAATTGCAATTGCTCCACCAATTAAAGCAGCAGCAATATTATCAAGGAAGGATGAAATTACACAGACAAATACAAGTAGTAGAAATGGTCCTTTCCAGTCATCAGGAAGATATTTCGGAAGATTATCCG
Organism: Bacteroidales bacterium; assembly: GCA_003155705.1. Classification (GTDB taxonomy): domain Bacteria; phylum Bacteroidota; class Bacteroidia; order Bacteroidales; family VadinHA17; genus LD21. The sequence continues at coordinate 21,533 of PMEC01000055.1, read as the reverse complement.
GTACTCCCGACTCTTCAAAAATTTTTGCAAGGATGGCAAAACCAAGGAGCAATCCCATGAGGTTCAGAATAATACCCCATTCTCCCTGCCTCAGGCTTTTATCCATGATCTGAGCACCGAAACCATTTTTTCCGAAGAGATGCTCAAACATATTGAATTGATGATCAAAAATGAATTTGACTAAGATCAGTATTGTAACACCTGTAACTGCAACTTTGAAAGTCTGCTTATGAAACAGGGCAACTCCTAATAGAATAAAGGCAAAAATTATGAATTCGACACGTATCGGACCAACTGATGGTACCTTACCGTCTGATGCAAATAGAAATAATGGGGAAAACAAAATTACCAGAAAAAGTAATATTCTTTTTTTATTGATAGTAGAATGTTCCCTTAATAAGTTTCTCATAAGAGGTGTTTTTTGTTTTTAATACAAACTCAAATGAAGCGATTTTTTCTCATTCAGTCGAAATGAATTGTAAACATTTTTCTAATAATTGTCACTATTATAAATATTTTAGTTTTTAATGTTTCGGAAAATTTAAACTCATTTAACAGCTGATATAATTCAAATCAGAAATCGTAATATTCCTAAGTGGGGGAAAAATTCAGGTTTAATTATTTTTCAACCTCTTAATTTTAACTATTTTTGCATGTTTATTTAGATTAAATCTAATTAATGAAGTGACAAAAAGCTTTCTGAATTGTTTATGGTTTAAGAAGTTGGTCACCATATAATTATTTACATGGCTAAGAAGCAGGATAATATCATAAATGAGGTAACATCAGGCGAATACAAGTACGGATTCTTTTCTGATATAGATACCGAAAAGATTGCAAAAGGGCTTAATGAGGACGTTATCAGGATTATCTCAGCAAAAAAAAATGAGCCCGACTGGCTGCTTGAATTCCGGTTGAAATCTTATAAGCATTGGTTAACAATGAAAATGCCCACATGGCCTAATCTTAAAATTCCTGAAATACATTACCAGGATATTATTTTTTATGCTGCCCCAAGACAAAAAATTGCGCCGGAAAGCATCGACGACATTGACCCCGAACTTAAGCGGACATTTGATAAGCTGGGAATTCCTCTGGAAGAACAGAAAAGACTTTCAGGTGTGGCCGTGGATGCTGTGATGGATAGCGTTTCAGTAAAGACAACCTTCAAAGAAACTCTTGCAGAGATGGGGATAATTTTCTGCTCTTTCAGTGAAGCTGTTCAGGAATATCCAGATCTCGTGAGACGTTACATGGGTTCCGTTGTTCCCTATACTGATAACTTTTTTGCAACATTAAACTCAGCTGTTTTCAGTGATGGCTCTTTCTGCTATATCCCAAAAGGAGTCAGATGTCCCATGGAACTTTCAACATATTTCAGAATAAATTCTGCAAATACAGGTCAGTTTGAAAGGACACTTCTGGTTGCCGATGAAGAGAGTTATGTAAGCTACCTTGAAGGCTGTACTGCTCCGCAAAGAGATGAAAATCAGCTTCATGCTGCAATAGTTGAAATAGTTGCCGAAAAAAATGCTGAAGTAAAATACTCCACTGTGCAAAACTGGTATCCGGGTGACAAAGAAGGAAAAGGGGGAATTTTCAATTTTGTTACAAAGAGGGGATTATGCAAAGGCGATAACTCCAAAATATCATGGACCCAGATTGAAACAGGTTCAGCAATAACATGGAAATATCCGTCATGCATACTCAGAGGAGATAACTCCACCGGAGAATTCTATTCAGTGGCAGTTACCAATAACCACCAGCAGGCAGATACCGGTACAAAAATGATTCATATTGGCAAGAATACAAAAAGCACAATCGTATCAAAAGGAATATCAGCAGGAAAAGGACAAAACAGTTACCGCGGGCTCGTGAAGGTTCTTAAAAATGCTTCAAATGCAAGGAACTATTCTCAATGTGACTCTCTGCTGATGGGCGATAAGTGTGGAGCGCACACCTTCCCGTATATTGAGGTTGATAATTCTACTGCCATTGTTGAACACGAAGCTACAACCTCAAAAATAGGGGAGGACCAGATATTTTATTGTAACCAGAGAGGCATTTCCACGGAAGATGCAATCGGACTCATCGTGAACGGATATACAAAAGAGGTGATAAATAAACTGCCGATGGAATTTGCTGTCGAGGCCCAGAAGCTTCTACAGATAAGCCTTGAAGGCAGTGTAGGCTAAAACAAATCAAAGAAAATATTTTAATCATGTTAAGTATAAAAAATCTTAAGGCTGCAATTGAAGGAAAAGAAATTCTGAAAGGGATCAGTCTTGAAATAAAAGAAGGAGAAGTGCATGCTATAATGGGACCAAATGGTTCCGGGAAGAGTACTCTTGCTGCAGTTATTGCCGGCAGGGAATATGTTGAAGTTACTGAAGGCACTGTCACTTATTATGGAAAGAATCTTCTGGAAATGTCAGCAGAAGACAGATCAAAAGAGGGCATCTTTCTTGGCTTTCAATATCCGATTGAAATACCCGGAGTAAGCATGGTTAACTTCATGAAAACAGCAGTTAATGAACACCGCAAACATAAAGGCCTTGAACCGCTTTCAGCTTCTGATTTCCTGAAAATGATGCGCGAAAAGAAAGAGATGGTCGAAATCGATTCCAAGCTTGCAAACAGGTCAGTAAACGAAGGCTTCTCCGGCGGTGAAAAGAAAAAGAATGAAATCTTCCAGATGGCAATGCTGGAACCTAAACTCGCAATTCTAGACGAAACAGACTCGGGACTTGATATCGATGCTCTTCGCATAGTCGCCAATGGTGTCAACAGACTGAAAAGGCCCGATAATTCTACCATTGTGATTACTCATTATCAGCGATTGCTTGACTTTATTATACCCGATGTCGTGCATGTACTTTATGATGGAAGAATCGTAAAGACTGCAGGAAAGGAACTGGCATTNNAAAAAAGAGGTTGAAAAAAATGAACTCTCATGGACATCAAGTCTGAAATAAGCGCAAAGTACTTTGGGCTCTATCTTGAGAATATTGGTAAGATAACTGATATTTCCTCACCTTATATTAATTCTTTCAGGGAAGAAGCAATTGAGAAATACAGGGAGCTGGGAATTCCTACAAGAAAGAACGAAGCTTATAAATACACAAATCTTGATCCCTTCTTCAATCACGATTACAGGAACTATTTTATGCCTGTTCCTGATGATTTCGTAAAAGCTGAAGAATTCAGATGCGATATTCAGGATCTTGATACTCACGGATTTGTATTGCTGAACGGATTTTATCCAACCATAAATGACAAACTAAGACAACTACCTACTGGTGTCTGGATTGGAAGCCTGAATGAGGCTGCCGGGAAATTTGGCGATCTTATCAGAAAACATTATGGGAAATATGCGAAAAGCAATTCTGACGGTTTGGTACACCTGAATACAGCAATGGCTTCGGACGGTGTTTTTATCTATGTTCCCAAGGGAGTTGTTATTGGTAAGCCTATTCAGGTAGTCGATCTTGTTCACTCAGATGAGGATATGTTTAACCAGCACAGGAACCTAATAATAGTCGAAGAGAATGCAGAAATATCACTCATTATCTGCGACCACACGATGACTCCTCAAAAATTCCTTACCAATGCTGTTACAGAGATTTATGTGGGGGAGAATTCACATTTTGATATAATAAGAGTTCAAAATGAGCATAATAATGCCTGCAAGATTACCCACACTTTTATTCACCAGGAAAAGAATTCAACTGCTTCTTCAAATAATATAACTCTGCATGGCGGGTTGATACGAAACAGTACCTATCATCATCTTGCCGGTGAAGGCGCCCAGAGTTTATCTTTTGGATTATACCTTACTGATAAATGGCAGCATGTCGATAATTTTGTAAATGTTGAACATGATGCTCCAAATTGTACCAGTAATCAACTTTTTAAGGGTGTTCTTGATGATATGTCCACTGGAGCTTTCAATGGAAGGATTCTTGTAAATCCTGATGCCCAGGGCACAGTGGCTTATCAGAGAAACAATAATATTTTGATGACAGATGATGCAAAAATGGATACTAAGCCTCAACTTGAAATTTACGCTGACGATGTCAAGTGCAGCCATGGTGCTACTGTAGGTCAAATCGATGAAAACGCATTGTTTTACCTGCAGTCGAGAGGAATTAACAAACGGGAGGCCCGACTGATGCTGATGTTCGGTTTTGCACATGAAGTCATTCAGAATATCAAAATTGAACCATTGCGTGAAAGGATGGATAATCTGGTGATGCAGCGCCTTAAAGGTGAATTATCCCGATGCGCCAGCTGTATGGTAAAATGTGGTTAAGCCGGAAACCTTGAAGAACATAAATGAAATACGTGCCGATTTTCCACTGTTAAATAAAAGTATCTATAACAGGAGGCTGGTCTATTTCGATAATGGTGCAACAACCCAGAAACCTCAGTGCGTGATTGATGCGGTGAGTGATGTTTATCTTAACTACAACGCTAATATTCACAGGGGTGTACATACCCTCAGCGACTTGTCATCCGCTGCTTACGAAAATGCCAGGGAAATAGTAAGATCATTTATTAATGCAGGGAAGCGTGAAGAAATTGTATTTACTGCAGGGACAACGGCTTCCATCAATGCTATTGCTTTTTCTTTTGGTGAAAGGTATATTAAACCAGGCGATGAGATTGTCATCTCTCATCTTGAACATCACGCCAACATAGTTCCATGGCAAATGATGTGCCAGCGAAAGAAGGCCATTCTTCGTGTTATCCCAATAAATGATAATGGGGAGATAATTTTTGATGAATATCTCAAATTGCTTAATTCCAGGACAAAACTGATTTCAGTGTCACAGGTATCTAATGCCCTTGGAACAGTTCTTCCTGTCAGATTGATAATCGATGCAGCTCATTCGGCTGATATCCCTGTATTGATCGATGGTGCTCAGGGTATTCAGCACGGGGTGGTTGATGTGAAGAAGATGAATTGCGATTTCTATGTGTTTTCAGGGCACAAAATATACGGACCAACGGGCATCGGCATGCTTTATGGCAAAGAAAAATATCTTGACGAGTTGCCTCCATACCAGGGAGGAGGCGATATGGTCGATAAGGTAACTTTTGAAAAAACTACCTATAATGAGCTTCCATTTAAATTTGAAGCGGGTACCATGAATTATGTTGGTGCAATTGGTCTCGGGAAGGCCCTTGAATATGTGCTGGATATAGGCAGAGATAATATTGCTGAAATGGAACAGGATCTGTTAAAGCATGCGACAGATAAACTCTCGGCAATAAATGGTATTAGAATTTTCGGAAATTCTGAAAACAAGATCCCGATAATATCTTTCCTTATAAAAAATATTCATCAGTACGATGCCGGTATGATACTCGATAAAATGGGCATTGCAGTCAGAACAGGAACACATTGTGCACAGCCAGTTATGGACAGATTCGGTATTGATGGGACAATACGGGCTTCAATGTGCTTCTATAATACCATAGAAGAAGTGGATAGCCTGGTGGAGGGAATTGAAAAAGTAATAGAAATGTTTTCATAGTTTTTAAAATGGAACTTAACCAGGTTCAGAATAATATTGTGGAAGAATTTGCAGTCTTTGATGACTGGATGGATAAATACAATTTCTTAATAGAACTCGGAAAAGAGCTGCCGGTAATTGATCCGCGATACAAAACAAAAGATTTTCTGATTGAAGGATGCCAGTCAAAGGTCTGGCTCCATCCGGAATTTGACGGGGAGATTATAACTTTTACTGCCGACAGTGATGCAATTATTACCCGTGGAATTGTTTCCCTGTTAATTAAAGTTCTGTCGGGACGTACCCCCAAAGAGATAATTGCTGCAAACCTTTTCTTTATTGATAAGATCGGACTGCGACAAAATCTCTCGCCGACCAGGTCAAACGGACTTCTTTCNNCCAATTAAAAATGAACTCATCTGAACAACTCGAAATAGAAACCAGGATTGTTGATGTCCTGAAATCAATATTTGATCCGGAGATACCTGTCAATATATATGATCTCGGATTGATATATGAGATAAACCTTGATGATGAGCATATTGCACATATCACGATGACCCTTACAGCTCCAAATTGTCCTATGGCAGAAGAACTGGTTGAAGAGGTAAAATATAAGGTAGCAGGAACCGGTGGAGTAAAAGACTGTGATCTGAAACTCACTTTTAAGCCCCCCTGGGACAAAAGTATGCTTAGCGAAGCTGCTAAACTGGAACTTGGATTTCTTTAGAATTTTTACACAATGAATTTTTCCAGTAATAGGGATCTTAGCAGAAAAATTAAGGACTTTGCTTTTTCCATTGGATTGGATCTGATAGGAATTGCTCCATCAAAACAACTAAAAAATCATAGTGAAATTCTGAATAGATGGTTAGCTGCGGGAATGAATGCAGATATGCGTTTTATTTCAGCTGGTGTTGAAAAAAGGACCAATCCATCATTGCTGTTGGACAATGCAAAATCTGTTGTAGTTGTAGGACTTAATTATTATTCAGCTGAAAAACAGGTAGGTCAGGGAGTTCCTATTATTTCAAGATATGCCTACGGTAATGATTATCATAAGGTTGTCAGTGAAAAACTTAACGCTCTTCTTGAATTTATAATCTCATGTGAACCATGTGCAAGTGGCAAAGTTTGTGTCGACTCGGCACCAATACTGGAAAAGGCCTGGGCCAGGGAAGCCGGACTGGGATGGATAGGAAAGAATACAATACTAATTAATAAGGAAACAGGTTCGTTCATGTTTCTCGGAGAAATTGTTCTGAATATCGAACTTCAGTACGATAAGCCATTTACTGAAGATTTTTGCGGCAACTGCAGGGCATGCATCGATTCCTGCCCGACAAATGCAATCAATAATGACAGAACTATCGATGCCCGGAAATGTATTTCATGGTTAACCGTTGAGAATAAAAATGTGATTCCGGAAGAATACAAAGGGAAATTGGCAGACAGGGTTTTTGGCTGTGATATATGTCAGGATGTCTGTCCATGGAATAAAGAAATACTACCTAATGATAATCCCGATTTTAAATTATCAGAAAGTATAAAAAAAATGTCAAAAGAAGAGTGGTTGTCACTTTCTTTCGACTATTTTAATGAATTATTCGAAAAATCTTCGATAAAAAGGGCAACTTATGTCAGATTTGCCAGAAACATTAAATTTCTTTTTTCCTGAGATTGGGGTTCCTTTGAGTTGATATGAATTTAAAAGAAAACCCTACCCCAATCAATTCTTTTAGCTGTATTTTAGGCCCGTGTACTACACCTTCATTGTCGACAGATTTAATATTATCGTCGTAAACCATTGCTAAACTGAAATTAGCCGACAGAAATTTATTGATCTTCATATCAATGAGGGCTCTCCAGTTGACATCAACATTCTGTGGTTTGTCGAGAAGATTTGAAAAAAGATCCATTGAAGTTGTGAGAGTGACATTCTTCATTAAATCATGTGTAATTGAGATCCTTGCAGATGCACCCATTTCTGTACGAATTTTTTTGCCTGGGTCAACACCAAATGCTCCATGGGCAGAAAGTGAGTCATTGAGTACAAATGTTTCCCTTACTCCAATTGGGGATAACATAAAATAAAATTTATCATTCGGTTTGTACTCCATGCCAAGAGCTAACTGTAAATAACCAGGCGACATAAAATCTGAAATAAGAGTACGGCTGGTGTCACTTGTGACTTTATATCCCTCGGTAAACTGACTCCTGATATCTAAAAGTACACTTATGTACCAGTTCTTTCCGGTTTTATAACCATATTTTGAAAGAAAATCAAAATGGTCATCAGTTTTTCCGGAAGCCCGGCCATCCACTTTCTGGGTGCCGTAACCCATGTCAAGAGTATTTGTCCATGATGATTTATTTTTTGTATAATAAAGGTTTAGAAGAGCTATGCCATTAAATGCCGAATTATTGTCACCACCCTGTGCCCAATTGACCAATGAAACCTGTGAATAAGTATAGCTTGTCATTCCCTGAAACTTCCAGGGACCGGGAATTGTGTCTGCCTTCTGTCCTGTTAAACTAACTGTTGTAATAAGAACCGAAAATACCAGAAGAATTTTCTTCATAATCAGAAATTTTAATTAGTTGCTATTCTAGTAAATAAAAAGATTAAAAAACCATGACATTTTATTCCGTTGATATATCACGAAATTAAATATATTTTTTCAATCGCAACTTATTACTGTTATGACAATCTCCCTTTTTTCCCTTGGTCCGTCGAATTCACAGAAGAAAACATTCTGCCAGGCGGAGAGCCCGGGTTTACCATTAATTACAGGTATAGTTTCTGATGGGCCTACCAGACCAGCCTTAAGATGAGAATCCCCGTTATTATCCTGCCTGTCGTGCTCCCAGATACCTGAAGGGATCATCTTATTAAGTAAGTTAACAACATCATTCTGAACTGATTGATCCCAGTTTTCCTGGATCATAATTGCAGCTGTCGATCCTCTGGCATAAACAGATACCAATCCGTTACTTATCCCGCTTTCCCTTACCGCGTTAATGACCTCATCAGTTATATCGTACAAAGAACTCTTACGGTCAGTTCTGATTGTAATTACTTTTTGCATAGTTGTTTCTTTAGAATAACATGATAAAATTAATATATGTTTTTTACCTTTCATAAGTTATTACGTCTATATTACAGGATGCCACAACAGATTTTGATAGAGGAAAACATTATTGAAAATTGCAGAAA
>PMEC01000055.1:0-12770 GCA_003155705.1 Bacteroidales bacterium | reverse complement strand
GACCAGCTGAGAAAGAGGAAAAGAAATCCTGAATTCAGTGCAGATGACGGCACCTGGACACTTATTTCAAACAAAATGTCTGAGAATAGTAACCTGGAAATTGAGAATAAGGAGACTGCAATGATGATCAAAATCCTGACGAATAAGCTGAGTCCAAAACAGAAAGCAGTATTTGTACTGAGCGATCTGGAGGAGATGTCGAATGAAGAGGTTGCTTTGATTACGGGGATGAGCAGGATCAATGTCAAAGCAAATCTTCATTATGCGAGGAAAAGAATTGGTGAAATGATTGCAAAACACATATAAAATGACAGATGAGGATAAAAAATATGAACAGGTTTTGAAGATGCTGCGAAATTCAAAACCGATTTTGACAGAAAGCGATATTGTTACTGAAAAAATTATGAGGCAGCTTCAGGAAGAAAAATCCAAAATCTCTATACCGGAGTTAATTTTTGAATATCTCTTCGGATGGGCATATATCGGATGGGTCAGAAGATCTATGATTGCGGTTGTCGTTGTAATTGTCGTCTTATTTGGTTATCAGCAGGCTCTTATTCTGAGAAGAATTAATGAACTTTCAGGTCAGAGGATTCAGCATAGTTCACTCATTATGACAAATATGCAGGATGAATTGTTAAATAAAATACAGGAATACAGAGTCACAGGATGGAAGCTTCCGGATGGGGGGAAATCGGTTTCAGAAAAGGAGATAAACGAACTGATCAATTCTCTGAATAAGCTGCAGGTAAAATACAAAGACCTGTTTTATTTAATAGAAAATGACCCCCGGCTGAAAAAGTATGTTGAAACAAGAATGAATGAGTCAAACAAAACAAAACATTAATATCTGACCCCATGAAAAGTAAAACTATTAAATCTGTCATGATCGCAGTCTCACTGATCGTTTTTTCCTGCGATGAACCGGAAACTACAGTGACAAACATTGTACATTCTGACGGATCGGTTTCAAGAAAGATTGAGATGAAAAATCATAAGAATAATTTCAAAATATCCGACCTTCAGGTGCCATTTGACAGCACATGGACAATTAAAGACACAATTGAAATAGGTGAGAAAAAAGATACAACGTTTATTAAAACAGCCGAGAAACAATTTAAAAATGTCGGTGAAATTAATAAAAGCTACCTTTCAGATAAAGGAGCAAATAAGGAAATTAAACGAAAGGCTATATTCATAAAAAAATTCAAATGGTTTAATACCGAATACAGGTTCAGTGAATTGATAGATAAGAAAATGTCGAATGGTTATCCGATTAAGGATTTCCTGAATCAGGAAGAACTAAATTATTTTTATTCACCGGGAAGTGTGAATAATGAAAAACTTAATGGGAAAGATAGTCTTAAATATAAAGCACTTGTTGATACAATTAAAAAGAAAACAGATGACTGGACAGGAAAAAGTCTGATCTCCGAATGGATCTATGATTTTTCCAGGTTGGTGAAAGGTACAGCTGCGAATGATTTAACTGAAGCATCGCTGAAAAAAAATGAGAATGAATTTGTGAAACTCCTTAAAAAATATGACAATAAATTCGATAGTTTGTGGAAAGCCGGTGTAATTCTTAAAGAGATGATCGGAATAGATAATGCAGTTAAATTTAAAACAGAAGCAGATTCAGCAATTGCGATTGTGACCAAATATCTAACAGCAGATTTTAAGGATTACTCCGTAAGAATTATTATGCCAGGGAAAGTCATTGGTACAAACGGTTTTATTGATAAAACTGAAACTTTACTATGGCCCGTCAAATCCGATTATTTCTTTACGGAACCGTATGAAATGTGGGCGGAGTCCAAAACGCCTAATAAGTGGACATGGATAGTGACGGGAATTTTTGTGATATTTGTAATTACCGGACTTGCGATCAGGTTTTTACGGAAAAAGCAAAACTGAAACAAAAAAAAGAGGTAGAATTTTTTCGACCTCTTTTTTTCACTCCAATTACCTTGTAAACACATAGATTACCTGTTGTAATCTTTAAGCATTAGCATCAGTTTCTGTCGTGTAAAGAATATTCTGCTTTTTACAGTACCTATTTTAAGATCAAGTTTGTCTGCAATCTCTTTATACTTAAATCCTTCAATATGCATTCTGAACGGGACCTTGAATTCGTCACTTAATGAATCGATTGCTTTTTCAATTTCAGCCTCGGCATAGGTAGACTCGGGAGAAACATAACCCTTGTCATGAGGCATGTTTATATAGTAAAGATCCTGAGTGCCGTCAATAAGTGTGTTCTCTTTTACATTACGCCTGTAGTTGTTGATAAAGGTATTCTTCATAATAGTAAAAACCCATGCTTTCAGGTTTGTGAAATCAACAAATTTATCTTTATATGTGATTGCTTTAAGATAAGTATCCTGTACAAGATCCAGGGCACTATCACGATCGGAGGTAAGACTCATAGCAAATCTCTGCAGGTTGGGCTTCATTCCGATTAGGCTGTTGTTAAATTCATGTGCTGTCATAACTCTTTATTATTGTTGGTTGTTGAAACAAATGTACACAGATAAATAAAGATATGCAAATCTTAATATCTTAAAATCGTTATATTCTAAGAACATTCTAAATAATGATAGAGACAAAAATTCAGTATATCAGTCATTTATCCCGTGTTTGATCTGACTGTAATAAATATATTATAAATTGATATTCCATAAAACATCATTATTCCTTTAAATTTTTCTTAAAATTATCTTAAAATTTTTACATTATAATTACCTGCGCATGACGATAATTTATTTCATTCTCTTTTGTACATTTAGGAAAAAATAAGATATGGATATCCAGTTTAAACTCAGCAACGGACAAATGTTACGTGGAGTCATCAAAAGTCCTGGTGAAAATTTATGGGCAGGAATAATTCTTGTTCATGGAATTGGTGAACACATTCAAAGATATTCCCACTGGATGGAAAAGTTTAATGAGAAAGGTGTAGGGTTTGTTGGAGTTGATCTCCCTGGTCATGGTAAATCTGACGGCAAAAGAGGCAACCTCAACAGCTATTCACTGACTGATGAGATGATTGATTTCCTGATAGCAGAACATAAGAAGACATTTCCTTCGATACCTGTTTTTATTTATGGGCACAGTCTGGGTGGAGGCATAGTGCTGCAATATTTACTTAAAAAGAACCCCAACATTAATGGCGCCGTGATAACCTCTCCCGCACTGCGTCTTGCATTTCAACCTTCAAAAGCAAAGCTTCTGCTTGCCAGGATAATGAAAAACATGTTGCCTTCACTTATACAGCCATCCGGACTTAATGCAGTTCATTTAACTCATGATCAGAAAGTGGTTGATGCTTACATTACTGATCCGTTAGTGCATGATAAGATTTCAGTCGGACTTTTCCAAAGCATGACGTCTGCTGCTGATTATTCACTTACCAGTGCCGGAGATTTGAAAATACCTGTGTTGATCATGCATGGATCAGATGACCTGATAATTTCACCGCAAGGCAGCAGGGATTTTGCATCAAAAACAAAAATGGCGGAGCTTAAGATCTGGGATGGTGGATACCATGAGCTTCATAACGAAATATTTAAGGATGACGTCTTCTCCTATATTGTTAATTGGATAGAAAAACATATCTGAATGAAACAGGAGGGAGAATGAATTTCAGAACTACTTTCAATATTGATCCGTCAGATAATAGAATAGATCATTATACACCTGTAATGTTTATCGGATCATGTTTTGCATCAGAAATCGGAGTAAAGATGGCTGAAGGGAAGATGAAAGTTCTTATTAATCCTTCCGGCATAGTATATAATCCAGCTTCTGTGTGCAGTACATTAGATATCATTCTTGAAAACAAAACCTGTACTGAGAGTGACCTGTATAAATATAAAGGTACTAATATCAGTTTTTTCCATTCTACAGATTTTACATCAGAAGATTCATCCAGGACAATTGACAAGATTAATTCTGCTACAAGAGCAGCCAATAACTTCCTGAAAAAGGCCGGTTTTCTTTTTATAACTTTTGGAACTGCCCGGATATATCGTTTCAGAGAAAATGGTGAAGTTGTTTCAAACTGCCATAAATTACCTGCATCACTTTTTTCTCAGGAGATGCTCACAGTGGAAGAAATTGCTTTATCCTGGAAAGAAATCCTAAACAGGCTTCATTCTTTTAATAATAACCTTCGGATAATTTTTACTATCAGCCCTGTCCGACATTGGAAAGATGGTGCACATGGTAATCAGCTAAGCAAGTCAATTCTGTTTCTTTCAATAGACAAACTTCTGGAACATAAGACAGTTGAAGGGTATTTTCCCGCATATGAGCTCTTAATGGACGATCTCCGCGATTACAGGTATTATGCAGAAGACATGTTGCATCCTTCACAAACAGCAACTGATTATATCTGGAACGCCTTTTCCGGTTGTTACTTCAGCTCGGAGACTATCGCCATTTGGAAAGAAGCTTATGCTATAACCCAGGCAATGAATCACAGGTTCTTATCTGATTCTCCGGCAGCTAAAGTGGAATTCGCAAACAATATTCTGAAAAAAATATCGGCGCTGGAGAATAAAAATCCTCAGATTGACATTACTTACGAAAGATCTTATTTTGTAAAAATTCAAAGAGGCCTGCTATAAATTCAGCAAAATGATACGCACATTTTCTCTGGTATCATTATTTTTGAATTACATCGGAGCCAGTTTACTTCAGAAAAGATATCTTTTCAACAAATTCAGCCGGATCCCTTGTAATAATAATCTTTTCAGGAGTTTTCTTGTCTGGAAGACCAGGATAATCGGTAAAGACTATTTTCTTGATTTGAAGAGATTTACTAATACTATTGAAATATTCAATCTTCTTTTTTGCATAGTCAAATGCACCAGAATTAACAATAAGAAATTTAAATGGTTTTATCCTATGCATCTCAACTACTTCAGATGCAGGCAGAATATCCCCGGTAAAAATTACATCAAATCCTCTCTTTTTCAGAGCATACTTATAAAAAAGAAAATTATTATCAGAAAAATTATCGGATGTATTAATCATTGCCACCGAAATAACATCCTTCCCTCTTACTGACCGGAGATAATTATCTTCATTAATTATTATATCACGGATAGTATTTCTTACAAACTGTTCCTGTGCCCTTGAAAGACTTCCGGTCTGCCATAATATTCTTGATTTCACAAGCAGAGGATGGAGAAATTTAATATAAGCTTCCTCAATACCATGTTTTTTAACAAATGGAAGTAAGGCTTCTTTAAATTGATCTTCATTGAATCTTAAAGCCGACATAAGAACTTTTCCGGGTTGAAAATTCTGATCCGGATCATCATGCAGGCTGCTTACCACCATTACCTGTCCTGTCAGCTCGTCTTCATCCAGAACCGCAATTCTCGAAATTTTAAAGCCATTTCGATTAAGATAGGCAACATTAAGAATTTTTTTCAACTCCGATTCACTGTACATTCTGATATTGGAATCTTTCCTGGCCGGAACAAGGATTTTATATCTCTTCTCCCATATCCTTATAGTATGTGCCTTAATCCCGGAGAAATTCTCCAGATCTTTTATTGAATATACAATTACCCCTTCTTCCATAATTGCCGAAATTTTAAATATTGCTAATTATAAGCTCTATGCCTCATTTAAAACAAATGAAACATTAATATGTTTATGCCGGTGAAATATTGTTTTATGAAAAAGTCTTACCGAAAAGACTTTCTCTATTAGCCTGCTAAGATAAAAAAACTGATCATTTGAAAAACAAAAAAAGAAAAATTCAGCTATTTTAGTTGATCCCTTCAACCATCACTTTTTTAACAACCCTTGTGTCATCACTGAATAGTATTACCACCAGATACATTCCTCTTCTGGGATTATCCAGAACGATTTTAGAAATTAATTGCGGAGTATTGTACTTGGCCCTGAAGATATCCTGTCCGATGATATTTGTTATTTTTATTGAGGATATTTCTTTGTCACTTTTTATTGTAAAATTATTTTCCCTCACCGGAACAGGATATATACTCACATTTACATTTAATTCATCTTTTAATAATTCCTTTCGCGAGGATAAAACAGAATAATTAATGCTATCCCTTTGAGAAAAGAGGCTATTCGATAATGATAAAACAAATAAAATGAGTAAAATATGTTTCATCCGGGCAATTTAGAAATTTTTACAGCAAAAATTGTGCTAAACTATAATTAACTTAAATAAAATTCTTTATCATCTCATTCGCTTTTTTAAGATCTTCTGGGGTATCGATACCGATGCTTTCCCAATCTGTTAACGCTGTGCGTATCCTGTAGCCATTTTCTAGCCACCTGTTTTGTTCAAGCGATTCAGCAATTTCAAGCGGACTTCTGTCAAGGGAAGTAAGCTTCCTCAGGGTGTCGGTCCTGTAGGCATAAATTCCAAGATGTTTATAAAAACTGTGTTTATACGACCATTCGTCAATATTAACATCCCTCAGGAAGGGAATTATTGCTCTGCTGAAGTAAATTGCATCTCCCTTTAGTGTTATAACAACTTTTGTATGGTTAATATTGGCTAGGTTCTCTCCCGGAAGTACTTTGCGGATTAATGTGGCTATTTCAACTGAATCATCAACGAAACATGACATGAGAAGATCAATCTGTCCGGGCTTTATAAATGGTTCATCCCCCTGGATATTAATTACGGTATCAATTTTTAAACCTCTTTCAGATTCAATTTTTGAAACAGCTTCAGAGCAGCGGTCAGTTCCGCTTTTATGTTCCCGGGAAGTCATTATCACATTCCCGCCAAATTCAAGGACTGCCTTTTTAATTCTTACATCATCAGTAGCAACGAAGACATTTTCGAGTGATTTTACAGCCTGTTCATAAACATGTTGTATCATCGGTTGCCCACCTAACAGAGCAAGCGGTTTCCCCGGGAACCTCGAAGAAGCAAATCTGGCCGGAATAATTACTGCAAACCGTGATCGCTTTAAATCTTTCATGCCGCTAATTTACGAAAAATGGATTTCCCAATGTTTTAAAAAAATCTTAAATTCGCAGGATTATTGAATTTGAGATGAAAGATCTGCAGAATATCAAGCAAAGGTTCGGGATAATTGGAAATTATATAGGGCTGAACAGAGCTCTCGATATAGCTATTCAGGTATCGTCGACTGATCTGTCGGTTCTTCTGACTGGCGAAAGTGGAACCGGGAAAGAGGTGTTTCCGCAGGTAATTCATAGTTTCAGTACGCGGAAACATGGGCCATATATTGCTGTAAACTGCGGAGCAATACCTGAGGGAACAATTGATTCTGAACTTTTTGGCCACGAAAAAGGTGCCTTCACAGGAGCTACAGACAGCAGAAAGGGTTATTTTGAAGTCGCAGACGGAGGAACAATTTTCCTTGACGAAGTCGCAGAATTGCCTTTATCAACTCAAGTGAGATTGTTGCGTGTTCTGGAGACAGGTGAATTTATAAGGGTAGGTTCTTCCAGGGTGCAAAAAACCAATGTAAGGGTTATAGCTGCAAGTAATATCGATGTTACAGTTGCTATTGACAATGGCAAGTTCAGGGAAGATCTTTTCTATAGACTTAATACAGTCCCTATTACTGTGCCCCCCTTGAAAGACCGAGGCGAGGATATACTGCTTCTTTTCAGAAAATTTGCAGTTGATTTTGCTGAAAAGTACAGGATGCCTTCAATAAGACTTAATAAGGATGCTCAGACAATTTTGCTCAACTACTCCTGGCCTGGTAATGTACGGCAACTGAAAAATATTACTGAGCAGATCTCAATCATTGAAGGTGAGAGAGAAATAACCTCCGAAATTCTTAAAAACTATCTACCTGATTATCAGGGTATAAAATTGCCTGCTGTATTCAGAAAACAAGATGAGAAATCTTTTTCAAATGAGAGAGAGATACTCTATAAAATACTTTTCGATATGAAAAGTGATATGAATGATCTTAAAAAACTGGTCCTTGATATCATTCAGAAAGGGGGAAGTGATCTTGAATTTCATGAGAGTAATTCAAGGGTGATCAAGAATCTTTTTGGTGATACAAAAGTAGAAGAACAGATAGCTAATGTTCCCGGTAATAATGTTGTTGATTATTCTCCGCGACCGGTCAGAAACGACATTCAGGATACTGAAGAGATTATTGAGGAATCACTTTCGCTGTCTGGCAATGAAATGGAACTTATTATAAAAGCTCTCGAAAAACATAATCATAAGAGAAAAATAGCTGCAAAAGAGCTGGGTATTTCTGAAAGAACACTTTACAGAAAGATAAAAGAATATGGTATTGGATTGTAAAATAAGACAATTTGCAGCAAAGTATTTATTAATTACTTTGTCAGCAGCTCTTTTCTTTTTTGCGGGAACCGGATGCAAAATAACCTATTCATTCTCCGGAGCAAGTATTTCACCATTGATAAAAACTGTAAGTGTTCAGTATTTCCAGAACAGGGCCAGTCTTGTTCAACCTGCACTAAGCCAGTATCTTACTTATGCCCTTATCGATAAATGTAAAGCACAGACTCACCTCAGTATTGTTAATGGTATAGGTGATGTGAGTTTTGAAGGGGAGATAACTGATTATAATACCAGACCACTTACCGTATCCGCTGATGCGAGAGCTGCCACCAATAGATTCACTATAACAGTGAAGGTAAAATTCACCAACTCTATTGATCCCACCCTTAATTTTGAACAATCATTCTCAAGATACCAGGATTATGACAGCAGCCTTGATCTGAGTCAGGTGGAGAAAGATCTCTCTGATAAAATTGTTGTACTGCTGGTCGAAGATATTTTTAATCAGGCCTTTGTTAACTGGAACTAATGAACCGGGACGATTTTATCAGTATGATTCACAACACCACTGTCGTTGATCGCCAGATGATAGGAGAGGTCCGGGAACTTATCGATCTGTTCCCTTATTTTCAAAGCGCCTATCTTCTGCTTTTAAAAGGGCTTAATAATACCTCAGATATCAAATTTGAAAGTCAGCTTAAAAAGTCAGCAATATTTGTAGCGGACAGGGAACGGCTCTATTATCTTATAAAGGAAGAATCCAAACCAGCGGATGTGCAAACAATAGTTGGTAAATCAGTATTTATTACTGAACCAATTGGCACAGATAATCAACAAACTGTAATTGAATCTGGTAAAAACAGTCAGGATCTTATTAATGAATTTGAGAAAAATGATGAACATCCAGATGAAGAAATAGAGTCTGAAAATACTTCAGATGGTGTACCACGGTCGTTGCTTTTAAATGAAGAACCTGAAGATGAATCGGCGAAAATAGTTTTTCTTCTTAACGATGATAATGAACCTGTTGAAGAACGCATTATTTATATGGATCCTTCCATTTTGGTTCCCGGTAATGCTGATTTGCTTGAACTCGACTTACAGGAAGGAGATGCTACCGCTTCAGAGGCAGACCTTAAAAGTGCCGGTATAACTGACGATCTGATTAAAAGCTCAAAAAAACAAATACAGGCAGAACTTATAGAAAAATTTATTATTGCAAACCCGAGAATTGAACCTGTAAGAGATAAATCCGAAAAGATACTTGAAGATATCTCAAGACCATTTACTGAAGAGAAAGGAGGTTTTATTACTGAAACACTAGCAAAAATATATATTAATCAGGGCTATTATTCCAANNAAGGCAATAGATATTTATGAGAAATTAAGTTTGAAATTTCCGGAAAAAAGTAGTTACTTTGCGACTCAAATTGAAAAAATAAAAGGTATTATAAAATAGAGGTCAGATGGGAATATATATTTTTGTTTCGATTTTGGTGATTATTGCTTGTTTCCTGCAGATATTGATAGTTCTTGTTCAGAATTCAAAAGGAGGCGGACTAGCTGCTAATTTTACTTCAGCAGGGCAGACCATGGGTGTAAGAAAAACGGCTGATTTCCTTGAGAAATCAACATGGACCCTTGCAGCGGCAATCCTCATTTTATGCGTCGTTGCTACTGCTTCAATTCCTCGTGGCGGGGATCAACAGAGATCAAGAATCCAGAGACAGATAGATAATACAGTTGATCCGAATGCTGTTCCTACTCTACCAACCGCTTCGCCTGCTGCGACCAATGCGACAACAACTACTCCAGCTGCAAACAATCCGACGGCAACTACTCCTAAGAGCGGACAGCAGCAACCAAAGAAATAATGTTAATAGTTAAAAGTACTTGGNNATTTCAGATAATTTGTCGTATGTAACAGCAAATTGACATTTTTTTTCATTTGGCACAGAATATGTAAACAGAAGGCAGGAAAATGATGTTTAACGTTTAACACTTATAAAAAATGGCACAATTAAAAGGCAAAGTATTAGCAGGTAAGGTTTTAGTAAAACCTAACGAAGCTGAAGCAAAAACCGCAAGCGGTATTATTATTCCCGATTCAGCTAAAGAAAAACCTCGTCAGGGAACAATCATTCTGGTTGGAGGACCAAAAAAGGATGAAGAAGTGGAGGTTAAAAAAGGTGATGTAGTTCTTTATGGAAAATATTCAGGTCAGGAACTTACTATTAATGGTGAAGACTATCTGCTGATTTCACAATCTGATATTCTTTTCATCTTATAATTTATAAACCAATTAAAACTTACGATATGGCAAAAGAGATTAAATTCGATATCGATGCACGTGCCCTTCTTAAGGAAGGTGTTGATCAGTTAGCTGATGCTGTAAAAGTTACATTAGGCCCAAAAGGTCGTTATGTTGTACTTGAAAAGAAATATGGNNGCTCAGATGGTTAAAGAGGTTGCTTCAAAAACCGGTGATGATGCAGGTGACGGAACGACAACTGCAACTGTTCTTGCACAAGCTCTTATTAATGTTGGACTTAAAAATGTGACAGCAGGTGCAAACCCGATGGACATAAAGAGAGGGATTGATAAGGCCGTGGCAAGAGTTGTGAAAAGTCTGGCTTCACAGGCAAAAGTTATTGGAGACGATCTAGGCAAAATCGAACAGATAGCAAGAATTTCTGCCAATGATGATGAAGAGATAGGAAAACTTATTGCAGAAGCAATGAGCAAGGTTCACAAAGAAGGCGTAATAACTGTGGAAGAGGCAAAAGGAACAACAACCAAGGTTGAAGTCGTGGAAGGTATGCAGTTTGATCGTGGTTATATATCAGCATATTTTGTTACCAATGCTGAGAAGATGGAAGCTGACCTTGACACTCCTTATGTTCTTATTTATGACAAGAAAATATCTACAATGAAAGATATGCTTCCGGTTCTTGAAGCTACAGCACAAACAGGTCATCCTCTTCTTATTATTGCTGAAGACATTGAAGGAGAAGCCCTTGCAACACTGGTTGTAAACAGACTTCGCGGTTCATTAAAGGTATGTGCCGTAAAAGCTCCTGGTTTTGGTGACAGAAGAAAAGAGATGCTCGAGGACATTGCAATACTTACTGGAGGAACTGTAATTTCTGAAGAAAAAGGTCTTAAGCTCGAAAATACGACTCTTGACCTGCTTGGAAGAGCTGAGAAGATTACAGTAGATAAGGAAGATACAACAATTGTCAACGGATCAGGTGATAAAGATCAGATCAAAGCAAGAGTAAACCAGATTAAACAGCAGATGACAACAACAACATCTGACTATGATAAGGAAAAACTTCAGGAGCGTCTTGCTAAATTGTCAGGTGGTGTAGCAGTTATTTACATTGGTGCCGCATCAGAGATAGAAATGAAGGAAAAGAAAGACCGCGTTGATGATTCATTACATGCCACACGTGCTGCAATTGAGGAAGGTATTGTTCCGGGAGGTGGAGTAGCATACATCCGCGCTATCAAAACTCTGGAAGGTCTAAAAGGAGACAACGAAGATCAGACAATTGGAATAGAGATCGTCAAGAGAGCTATTGAAGAACCATTACGTCAGATAGCATTAAATTCTGGCAAAGAGGGAGCAGTTGTAGTTCAGACAGTTAAAGCCGGTAAAAATGACTTCGGATATAACGCACAGACCGATAATTTTGAAAATCTTTTCGAAGCCGGCGTTATTGACCCGGTTAAAGTTGCAAGAATTGCACTCGAAAATGCTGCATCAGTAGCAGGTATGTTCCTGACAACCGAAGCAGTAATAGTTGATGAGAAGGAAGAACACCCTGCAGGCGGTCCACCACAAGGAATGGGTGGAGGAATGCCAGGTATGATGTAAATTCATTTACTTGATATAAAAGAGGGACATGCCACGGTATGTCCCTCTTATTTTTAATAACCTCATAACGATATTTTTATATATTTGCACCTGATTATACGCAAGTCCGAATAATGCATAATATCCGTAATTTCTGCATAATAGCACATATCGACCATGGGAAAAGTACTCTGGCCGACAGATTACTTGAAAAAACAAATACCCTGACTGACAGACAATTTCAGGACCAGGTTCTTGACGACATGGATCTTGAAAGAGAACGTGGAATAACAATAAAGAGCCACGCAATCCAGATGGAGTACTTCCAGGAAGGCAAAAAGTACTATCTTAACCTTATTGACACTCCAGGACATGTAGATTTTTCATATGAGGTTTCAAGGTCAATTTCGGCATGTGAAGGAGCTTTACTGGTGATTGACGCTACCCAGGGAATACAGGCACAGACTATCTCAAATCTTTATATGGCTCTTGAGCATAACCTTGAGATTATACCTGTTTTGAATAAAATGGACATGGCTAACGCTATGCCTGAAGAGGTTAAAGATCAGATAGTCGATCTGGTAGGATGCCTGAGAGAAGATATTATTG
>PMEC01000079.1:7767-13510 GCA_003155705.1 Bacteroidales bacterium | reverse complement strand
TATGCAGCAATGGCAGTCACCGGGCCATCAGCTTCACAGCATCCCGGCCCAAGAAGCACACCTGCAGTAGCAAATGGTAAGATTGTCACATTAGGAGCATCAGGTGTCCTTTCCTGCCTTGATGCTGCAACAGGAAAGTTGCTCTGGAGAAAAGAGAATACTACTAATGCTTTGCCTACATTTTTCACCGGAATGTCTCCCCTGATTGTGGATGGAATGTGTATTGTCCATGTCGGGAAGAAGGATGATGGTCAGGTAATTGCATACGACATGAACACAGGGAACGAAAAGTGGAAATGGGCCGGTGATGGTCCCGCCTATTCTTCACCATCGGTTATGGTTATTGAGGGTAAGAAGCTTTTGATTGTTTTCACAGAAAAGAACGTCATGGCTCTTGGTTTGTCAGACGGAAAACTACTTTTTCAAATAGCTGCAATTCCTCAACGCATGTTCTATAACTGTGTCAGTCCGTTCATTGACAGGCAGACTTTAGTTTATTCGGGCCAGGGTCTGGGGTCAAAGGCACTTAAAGTTGAAAAGCAGGGTGACCAGTATACAACCAAAGATTTATGGGCAAACGCTGAAGTCGGTGCCAAATGGAACACTCCTGTCCTAAAAGATGGATTTCTTTATGGATTTACAGATCAGAGGAGACTCTATTGTCTGAATTATTCTACCGGACAGACTGCCTGGATCGATAATGTAGTCAACAGTGATTTTTCCACAATAGTCGACTGTGGTTCAGTTATTATAGGTCTCACAAGTACTGACTACCTTATTGTTCTTAAACCTGACGGGAAAGCTTATACTGAACTTGCCAAATTCAAAATGTCGGAAACGCCCATCTATGCGTTTCCGGTTATCGCCGGGAATAATATTTATATAAAGGATGCTGAATCGCTGATATTATATAAGATAAAATAAAACCTTTTTGACCTCTCCCTAAAGGGGGTGAGGCAACGGTCTATTTAAACAAGAATTCCTGCCAGAGTGGCAGAAATATAAGATGCCATTGTCCCGCAAATCATTGCTTTAAGTCCAAGGCTTGCAAGGTCTGCCTTCCGGCTTGGGGCCAGAGCACCAATACCCCCGAGTTGAATTGCCACAGAACTGAAGTTGGCGAAACCGCAAAGAGCAAAACTTGCAATTACAACTGATTTAGCACTGAGAATTCCATGCTGAATCATGGGTGAGAGATCGGTATAAGCCACAAATTCATTGATAACCATTTTTGTTCCCATAAGGGAGCCCACTGATAATGATTCTTTTACAGGCACTCCCATTACAATTGCAAAAAGTGAAAAGAACGAACCTACAACATCTTTCAGTCTTAAATGATCTACATTCAGCCCTACAATATTAAGAGAGACACCTATCCATGAAAGGAAATGCCCGAAGTATCCCAGTAATGCATCGATCAGAGCTATCAGTGCTATAACCCCGATAAGCATTGCTACGACATTAATTGAAACTTTCATGCCATCGCTTGCACCCTGGGAAATTGCATCCATTATATTTGAATGCTCTTTTTTGACTTCTAGTTTAACGATTCCTTGTGTCTCAGATTCTTCCGTTTCAGGATAAACAATTTTTGCGATTACCAATGCCCCCGGAGCGGCCATCAGACTGGCAGCAAGAAGATAAGATGCAGGAACTCCCATTGAGATATAGACAGCCATAACTCCACCGGCTATGCAAGCCATACTGCCGGTCATTGAGGCAAGAAGTTCGGATCGTGTCATTCCAGGAAGGTAAGGACGTATCATAATCTGAGCCTCAACCTGGCCTACAAATGCACTGGCCACATTTGATAGGGCCTCGCTCCCACTTACTCTCATTGCCCAATGCACAAACCTGGCTATACCGGCTACAACTCTTTGCATCAGGCCAATATGATATGCAATTGCTACCAGGACGCATACAAAAATTATTGTAGGCAGAAGAATAAACAGGAAAATTCCGCTTTTTACGACGCCTTCAGGAAGTATCTGGGTGACTTTTGTAAGATCACCAAAAATGAATAAGGCACCTTCCTTCGAAAAATCAAGCAATTTATTAATTGCTTTACCAAGCCAGTAAAAGATTTCCTGGCCAATCGGAACTTTCAGGATAAAAATCGCCAGTACGATCTGTAAGATTAAACCGGTTATGACAAGCCTGTAATTTATGGCTTTACGATTATTTGACCACAAGAATGCTAGTCCCAGTATTATAACAATGCCGATTATTCCTGTAAATCTTCCCATAACGAAATAATTAATATAGTAGTCTCTTCAAACCTACATTATTTTTTGAAATATACCTATGGTTTAAAAGAAAAAGGTTTAGAATTCCCAACGGAGATTCTTCAGATTAAATTCCTTCAATAAATAATGTTTATCAAAAGAATAAATAAGTTTCCAACTACTTTTTATTGACGGAGTTCAAAGAGTCAGCCCAATTTTTAATCAATCCAATCTGCTCTTTTGTCAGAATAATTTCAGGCCTGCTTTCGCGTGCACTTTTGGGTGGCATTTTTTCTTTCTCCAGCACTGAACGAATCAGGTCAGCCTTTTCTTTTTGTTTTTCAGGAGAGTATAGTGTCCAGTCGTTAAAATTTAGTCTGGACCTGGACATCAAGCCCCCTTTATTTGTATGACAAGGAGTACAGGAATTCGAGAAGATTCTATTTAAAGTTTCGGGGAATGGCGCAGTAGATTTGCCCGCCTGCTGACCCCGGGTTTCTGTCTCCCCTAATAGTAAAATCAAAACCAGGGAAAGAAGAAACGTTCTTGCAAGAGTTTTTAATATTTTCATGATTTCAGGAATTAATTTATTAGTAATCAATATAAAGATAATAAGATTACCTGGATAAGATCCGAATCATTCCCATTCCTGAAGTACGGATTATTAACTACCAGAAAACTGAAATCAACCCGTGTTTGGGCAATGCCCTGTAAATAATTTTAGCGTCGGCTTTTGCCAGATATATCCTGATTGAAGGATGGTATTCCGATACTTTCAGATCAATGATGCTTTTAAGATTATGTCTGAAATTCCTTAATCTGTCGTTCAGGTCAAACTTGAAACGGTTTAATTTGTCTCCCTTATTTTCTTCTAAATTCTGATACACATATAATCTGGTCCCATTCGACATTTCAAAAATATAATTTACGGCTTCGGAATTAGTTGTATCCGGCAGGATGTCGGGTTTGTACTCTGATGTATCTTTAGGCGCCATCTTTATCATCACCGGCTCTTTTCTTATGGTGGAATAATCATTCATGATTGCAAAAGGAGTTGCCAGCATCGAAGTGACTGAATATTCATTCGCTTTTCGAAATACTTTACTGACGGTTATTTCTGATATTTTTGCTTTATGCACTGAAACACCTTCTATTTCAAGAACAGCAGTACTGTCTGAAAGATTTAATGCAAGGCAGATAGAGTCTGATTCGGCCATCAGTACCCTTGCCTGGTAAAATGACTTTTCACGGTTAATCGATTTGAAGACTGAGTCAGAAAATATTCTTTCATCAGTTTTTGAATTTTCAGGTACTTTATACCCATATTCGTTGTTAATCTCAGCAATCTTTCTTCCGGGACCTAAAGCTGACATCACCGCATAATATGTCATGAAGACAAGAAGTAAAGAACACAGAACGTAAAATACTGTTTTTATGATGTTTGATTTCTTTTCAATTTCTGTTTCCATGATATCTCTATTTCAGTCAGACTAAAAGATATAAACTTTAGATCCGATATTCAGAGTGTTGTAGATTGCTTCCAGATCATCATCATTTAATCTGACACAACCATGTGTTACAGGCATGCCAAGGAAGCGTTTATAAATAGTACCATGAATGAGGTAACCATCTCCCAGACTCATTGCATAATCACCAAGGACTCCATATTCATATCGCGATTCATCATTTGCGGGTGGTATAGGAATACCCTCCTCAACAAATGACCAATCGGGTCTTACCCACAGCGGGGATGTGATCTTTTCATGAATCCAGAATCGTCCTTTTGGTGTTTTAAATATCCACTGCCTTGATCCTTCTGCATTGGTCAGTCTTGTGTAACTGCCTGTGCTGCAAAACCCATCCCTGATAAGTGTTCTGTTTCTATATAGAGAAAACCTGTTATCGGTAGTGTTAATGACTAAATATGATTGCCCGGGAGTATAAGCATTGAATTTCCTTGACAATCTTTGAGTATCTTTTCCAAGTTGCAATATTTGTTTTTTATAGGCAGCATCATTCTTTAATTCAGCAATATTTACCGGTTGGACTTTTTCGCCTTTGCCGGTTTCCTGCAAACAGGGAACTATATAAATGAACCATAAAAAAATGAATAGAACTGTGGAAAAAATCAGTATGACAAAAAGTGTCTTCCTGATAATCAGTCTCAATATAGCATTATAGTAGGTCTTCTGAAAAGATCGTAGAAGCATCCGGACCAATTCGCTACGTTCATCAACAGGTTCCAGGACAGGTTTTTCAATATTATTACCGTCATTTTCCATTTCGGAACGTCTAATTATCAAGTATCTGACTAATATTTTTTATTGATCCGACTATGGTCACAGGAGTTCCGACTTTTGCAATATTATATACAAGGTCTATTTCAGAATCAGTCAGAGCTATGCATCCTTCTGTCCAGTCAACACCTTTCCCTCCCCCGCCATGTATTTCAATACCCCCACCGATTTTTGCCCAGGCGGGTAATGTCCCTTTCGACATCTCATCCTGAAACCTTTCTTTATCTCTGGCATTTGGATAATCAAGGGAAAGTGACTTATAATATTCAGTCTCCTTTCCATGGAATTTATTTACAATTTTGTAATTACCTTCGGGAGTGGCTAAATCACCCATCCTTCTTTTGTCGCCGACCCAGTTTCTTCCAAGTTCTGCCTCGAATTCATATTTTTTTTCACCCCTCAGGTAAACATAACATTTCCTTGAGAACTTATCCACAATGATTGAGTAACTTCTGCTCTTTTTTGATTCATCGATTGCTGACTGGGTCCATTGTTTCCAGGTTGAAAATGATTTAAAATAATCCTTTAGTTCTGCAATTGCATTGTCATAAACGCCTGTAAGCAGGTATTCAGATTCTGTAATTTTTGTATTTGCAGGGAGGTACTGGCCTTTATTATAAGCAACTTCGCCCTCCTGAAGTAAAAAGTTACCCTTTGAAATACGGTTTCTTATTTCAGTTGGCATCGGGTAACGGCCAAAGAATTTATTAATGTTATACGCGGTTTTGGTAATCGAGTCAATCTTATCTTTTAGCCTGATCTTCAGAGTGCTACTGTTTGTCTCAGAACTTTCATTAGCCTGGTTGGCTGTTTTTGCCGAAAGTTTTGCATACGTTTCAACCTTTTCGTAATGCCTGAAAAAGAGAAACCGCTTATTTTCTCTTCTCCAGATAGCCATAGCTGAATCATAATCGGCTTTAGCTTCGGAATAAAGTTTTTTTGAGTATGTGTCAGCTTTACCACGTCCGGCTTCAGAGAGAGTTTGTCGCGCATAAGTCATTTCATCTTCAGGAGGTAAAGGTGTTATATGGATCAATAACAAGATGACCAACCAAATTAAAGCTGCTGTTGACAGAATAAATATCAGCCACCTTAAAATCTTTCTCATATCCTACAGTCCGCTCTTAAAAAAAACCCCGGGGATTTCCCGGGGATTTATATAAAGTAACAATTTTATTAATTACTTCTTAACTGCTGGTTTTGCAGCTGGTTTTGCAGCTG
>PMEC01000079.1:0-7753 GCA_003155705.1 Bacteroidales bacterium | reverse complement strand
TACAAACCTTGTGCTTCAACAACAGATGCATCGATAGTTGCCATATCAGCTTTGATTTTGTCAAGAACCTGGGCGCCTTCTTTACCTCTTGGAGCTTTTTTGAAAAGTTTTGCGTTTTCTTCATTAACTGCTTTGATGTCAGTCATTAAAGTTTCAACTTCTTTCTTAACTACTGCCTTCTTAGCAACTGCGTCAGCGGTCACTTGTCTTGCTTTAACAATTGTTTGATCCAATTTAAGTGCTATAGGACCATACTTGTGGAACATTTTTGATTTCTGAACTTCAACAGCAGCATTAATAGCTTTCATTGAATCCTGAACAGCTGCTAATTCAGCTGGAACATAAACACTAGCTTCTGCAACTTTTGCGCTGTCAATAGCTGCATTAGTAGCATCAATTTTTGCCTGTGGGACTTTGCCACAACTTGAAAGGAAAGCAACTATTGCTAAAGCTGCTAAACCCATTAAAACTTTGTTCTTCATTTTTCAACCTTTTTAATACTTTGTTTTATTTAACAGTTTATGATTGTTTACCTTTATTCTTTACAGTCATAAAATCTGGCGCAAATATATATAAAAAAAAGAAATCAACAAAACAATAACCCGATAATCTTTTTTAAACACAATTATAAAGTTTTGAACATCTTACGAATTTCTATTTAGTTGACCTGTTATATATATGTAAACAAAACATGAGATTGAGCTATTTTTCTTTGCTGCAATGACGGAAAAGGCGCAAAAATGTGAGATGAAAAACCAGATCCATGATTTGTTTTTGATTCTTATGATAATAAAATATCAGCCGGAATTCCTAATTCATTGTGAAACAACCTGGCAATTTCAAGCGTAAGCGGCTTGCGTTTATTCAAAATAGCAGAAACATATCCTTTTGAACCTACTTTACCTACAAAATATTTGTTTTTAATTCCTAAATCGACCATTTTATTTTTTATGGCATCAATGGGATCTGGTCTTGGAACAGGATAGTGCTGATCTTCATATTGCTTAATTAATAACAATACAACCTGAAGTTTTTCTCCTTCAGGTGTTTCAGGTGATATTTTCTTATTAAACATTTCATCTGCCCATGCAAGGTATTGTTGATATTCTTTTTTCGATCTGATGATTTTTAAATTCATGATTTCTTCTTTTTAAAATTTGTACTTGTCACATCTACTTCATCGTATTCTGCATGCGTGCCAAACCATTTAATCTGGATAGCCCTGAATTGGAATATAATTCTCACTACCAATCTGTACTTGTTCCCCATGATATTAAATACTACCCTGTCATCGGCAACGAGACTGGCATTTCCATATACCATTTTAAGCTCGTTAAAACTTTTAAAGTTGCATTGAATCATCTCATGATACCATTCCTGCAACGCGACCTCTGCCAAAGGATATTTTTTACAATAATCCAACAATGTTTTCCTGGCGATAATATTAAACATCATACAAAAATAGACAATAGTTTGCTAATAGAAAACATTTTCCATGATTTATTTTATGAATAGTCATCATATAGCTCAAGACAGCACCGAAGGAATATGAAACCACAGGCCAGGTACCCTTCAGCTCTTCCTGGCTATATGTCAGAAATTTTGTATCTTGTGACAGGATTAGCTAGAAAGGGGTCTTTTTATAAAATTATTTTCTGGCAGACAACATTTCAATCAGACTTCAATTTCATGGTATAAATTTTTGGAAATCACCATTTTCATGGCCAAAGAAGATAAAACGGCGGAAGTACTAATCAAAGAATTAAGTGATTTAAAACGAACTTATATTTCTTTGAAGGAATCATCCGAAACAGAGATCAACAGACTCAGACAGTCAGAAGAAAAATTCAGGAAAGCATACCTGACAAGCCCGGATTCGATTAATATCAACCGGCTCTCCGATGGGATGTATATATCTATTAATGAAGGGTTCACGAGGATAATGGGATATACTGAGGAGGAGGCTGTCGGTAAAACCTCGCTTGAAATGAATATCTGGGCAAATCCTGTTGACCGTATAAATCTTGTAAAAGAGCTTGAAGCAAAAAGAGAAGTTAAAAATTTTGAAGCAAAATTTATTTCAAAGAATGGAGCAATCATCTATGGATTAATGTCAGCCTCATTAATTGAATTGGACGGGGTACCTCATATTCTAAATGTTACCAGGGATATAAGCATCAGAAAGCAGGCCGAAGAAGCNNCATATTTATTTCAAAGATCGCGAGAGCCGTTTTATCAGAATAAATATGGATCATGCTAAATCGTTCGGTCTAAGTGATCCTTCACAAGCCATCGGGAAGACGGACTTTGATTTTTTCACTGAGGAACATGCACGTCAGGCATATGAGGATGAACAGAAAATAATCCGGACAGGTCAGCCAGTAGTAAGCAAGGAAGAAAAGCTTACATGGGATAATCGTCCCGATTCATGGTCCTCAACGACTAAGTTGCCTTTGTGTGACAATGAAGGAAACATTATCGGAACATTCGGCATATCAAAAGACATAACAGACAACAAGAAAGCCACCGAAGAGATGGCAAAAGCTCACAATTTGCTGCTGGCTTTGATAAACAATATGCCGGATCGCATTTATATAAAAGATACCCAAAGCCGGTTTATCGTCTGTAACAACGCTTTAGTCAAACGAATGGGTAGGTCCAGCCCTGAAGAAATTATCGGCAAAACGGACTTTGATCTGGTAGAGCCTGATCTTGCAACACAATATTTTGAAAATGAGCAGGAAATAATCCGTTCAGTAAAACCAATGATTAACAAAGAAGAATCAAGAATTATAAACGGCAGACTGACATGGAGTTTGACAACTAAAGTACCCTGGGTTGATGAAGAAGGTAACGTCTATGGGATAGTCGGAATAGGGAAAGACATAACCGAACGAAAGCGGAGCGACATGGAGAGTCAAGTTATGTACGAAATAGCGCAGGGTATAACAGCTACTTATAACCTTGATGAATTGATGAAGCTGATTCATAAGTCGCTGGGAAAAGTTGTATACGCAGAAAATTGTTTCGTTGCTCTTTATAACCAGGAAACAAGGCTCTTCAGTTTCCCGTACTTTGTCGACAAATTTGATACTACACCATCGCCAATGTCAATGGAAAAGAGCTGCACTGCTTATGTTTTTCGTAATAACAAACCATTCCTCTTCAGCAATGAGGAGTTTAAACGGCTTGTTGAACTTAATGAAATTGAACAGGTTGGCTCAGTCTCTGCTTCGTGGATCGGGATTCCCTTACAGATAGCTTCAAAAATGATTGGGGTTTTGGTGCTTCAGCATTATGAAAAGGAAAATATTTATTCAGAAGGAGACCTGAAATTTCTTCTTTCTGTCGGAAGTCAGATTGCAATTGCCATTGAACGTAAAAAAGGTGAAGAAGAGATTAAATTGAAAAATGAACTGCTTCAGGTAATCAATGCAGAAAAAGACAAATTCTTTTCGATACTCGCTCACGATCTGAGAGGTCCTTTAAGTTCTTTTGTAGCTGCCACACAAATACTTACTGAAGAGATTCAATCAATGAGCCTTGAAGAGATAAAGGATATTACTATAAGCATGAAGACAGATGCTTCAAATATTTATAACCTTTTGGAAAACCTCCTGGAGTGGTCGCGGCTGAAGAGGAATGTAATGGAATTTGTGAAAATAAAATTTAGCCT
This sequence comes from Bacteroidales bacterium, assembly GCA_003155705.1. Taxonomy (GTDB): domain Bacteria; phylum Bacteroidota; class Bacteroidia; order Bacteroidales; family VadinHA17; genus LD21. The sequence goes on along the minus strand of PMEC01000079.1, from coordinate 4,077 downwards.
GGATAAAAAAATTGCTTACTGCATACAACCAATCTCCGAAATGGCAAGAAAAAAAGAGATTGAGATAAATATTTCCGTTCCCGAAGATATTGAAGTAACAGCTGATGATCATATGTTTGATACAGTGATCCGTAATATTGTTTCGAATGCCGTCAAGTTCACGCGGAAGGAAGGTAAAATAGACATATCAGCTTTTAAGAACCAGGATAACTTTATTGAGATAATTATCACTGATACAGGCATTGGTATGTCAGCTGAACTTAAAAACAAGCTGTTCCTGCTTAATGAAAAAGTCAACCGTAAGGGCACTGAGGGAGAACCAAGTTCCGGATTGGGTTTGTTACTCTGCAAGGAGTTTATTGAAAAACATGGTGGTAAGATATGGGTGGAGAGTGAAGTCGGGAAAGGAAGTACGTTTACATTTACTATTCCGGCGTAAGGGCGTGACGGCATAGCGGCGTAAGGGTTTAACGGTTTAAAGGCAGCAAATCCTTTGATGAATTTTCATCTCAGATAATCACTTACTGCCTTTGAAATGTATTTTTTTATTTGTTCCCAGGTTTGACCTTTAAAACCAACCGGATTTTCACTCTCATCTGCTTCAGCAAAATATGTTATTGCATTGGGAATGCTTATTGCAAGCATCTGGCTTGGATACTTCTGTTTATGCCAGTCAATCAATTGTTGGAGGGAGTAATGATGAAGAAGTTCATGCAGGTCCCAAAAATCCTTTTTCTTTGCTCTTCCAAGTATAGCCTGGATTTTCATGGCAGAAATATCAGCGTTGCTGTACATTCTTATTTTGTCTTCCTCCTCAATGGGAGCAATAGGCTGATGTGGAAAATGAACAATATCAACTTTAATATCATTAATAAAGCAGAAAATTCCAAACTGTGTCTGTTGTTGTTTGTAAACAAATCTATGTTGGAATGTTGCCTCAAGGTCTTCAATTATTTGAGGATAGTTAAATTTTTCATGATAAAAAAGATCCAGATCAACCGAACTCCTATGGCCATATCGCAGCGCAAGAGTTGTTCCTCCTACCAAAGAAAATGGCTGAAGGGATGGAAGGTCCATTAATTTTTTCAATAAGGAAAGAGTTCCGGGTTCAACTGCCTCAGTATGTAGCATCTGAATTCATTAAGAGGTTTATCAATTATTGCGCTGGCAAAATGTATTGTATGAAGCGGTAGATATTTCGCGTTCAATAAAGCTATTGTCACTTTTTCATCTCCATAATATCTCCGGCACTGTCGGATATCCTCAACATCGCCACGCTCAAAAACACGCTCAATAACAAAATTTGCTTTGGCATCGTAGTCAATCTGGTCGAAGTTAACATCCCAGAAAATGCGCTTATTGAAAATAGGTTTTACTTTACCAGTCATATGGCAAAATTAATAAAAGACGGCGTAACAGCTGCAGAAAGAAGAATAATAAATGAAAAATGGCTTAACTGCATAACGGCATAACGGCTTAACGGCATAACGGCAAATCCTTAGATGAATTTATTCACCTTTACGCCTTTACACCAATACGCCTTTGCACCTTAACGCCTTTACGCCGCATTACATCCGGCTGGAGCAACTATTTTTTGACTTTTCTCAGGTTTTATTGGTATCTTTAGCATAAATTAAATACCGGAATGGAACTGTGTAACTTTTTAAAACCCCAATATTTTTGGGATGTTGATTTCTCTGATAATCCGGAACATGTCTCCAGACGATTAATTATAGAGCGGGTTTTTATTTTTGGTAATCTGAAGGAGATAAAAATGTTAATTGACCATTATGGAAGAAGTGTGGTTGTTGACGAACTTTGTAAGCTCAACCATCTTGATCCCAAAACACTCAATTTCGCGTCCAAAATGTTTAACAAACCTAAAAAGATCTTTAAATGTTACATACGGAAGCAATTGACACCTCAACTTTGGAACTCTTAAGATCGCTTCAAAGCAAAGAGTATTTAAAAGGATTCTATTTAACCGGAGGAACTGCCCTGGCATTATATCTCGGCCATCGAAAGTCTGTTGATATAGATCTCTTCTCCAACTTCGGATTTGATGTTGCCCAAATTATTGAAAATCTCAGTCAGGATTTTCCCTTTCAGCTTTTCTACTCATCAGCAAATACCCTCAGAGGAGCAATTGGCAATGTAGAAACAGACATCATAGCCCATCGGTATAAATATATTAATGGACCTTTTATCCTCGACAATATATCCATCTTATCAGAAGAAGATATTGTTGCTATGAAAATTAATGCTATAATTACAAGTGGTCAGCGCATTAAGGATTTTATTGATATATATTTTCTTCTGGATAAATTTGATATTTCAGAAATGGTAAGGTTCTATAATAATAAATACGACCAGGATAATGATGCGCTGATTCTTAAAAGCCTGATATATTTTGATGACGTTGATAATTCTGATTGGCCGGTTCTAATTGAGAATCCTGATCTGAAATTGGCAGATATAAAAAAAAGAATTGAAAAAGCTGTACTTCAGTATGTGAAAAAGCCATGATGCCTGATGCCTGACGCCCAACGTCTGACGCCTAACGCCTAACGCCTAATGCCTGATGCCTGATTTCCAGAGTAAAACCAAAGCCGAACTCATAAACGAATTGCAGAAACTGCAACATGATTATGATTCATTAAAATCATCATACAATAAAGACATCACTCTACGCAAGCTGTTTGAGAAGAAAATGAATCTTCAGATGGAGATAATGCAAAACATCTCGGAAGGCATTAATCTGACAATAGTCAAAGATGAAGTTATTGTTTTCACTAATCCGAAGTTTGATAGAATGTTTGGTTATAGCTCTGAAGAATTGATTGGCAAACCTGTTTCTATCCTCAATGCACCTTCCGATAAAAGTCCTGAAGAAATAAAACAGGATATAGTGGACTCAGTAAACAGGACTAGTGAATGGCATGGGGAAATTCTGAACAAAAAGAAAAATGGTGATTACTTCTGGTGTTATGTGAATATATCGATACTTGATCACCCTGATTTTGGAAAGGTGTACTTATCAGTTCATACAAATATCACTAAAAGGAAAATGGCAGAAGCTGCCCTCAGTGAAAATGTTGCTAAATTCCGCGGTATTTTCGAGAACTCTCTTTTAGGAATTTCAATTGCCAGTCCCGAGGGAATACTTCTTCTTGTCAATTCAGCCTATTCCCGGATGTATGGGTACGAAAGCCCGGATAAGATGCTACAGGAAGTTACTAATGTTGAAAAATTATATGCCCAACAGGAGGAAAGGAAAGAAATTTTACGAATGCTTCAGAAGGACGGAAAGATGGAGCCTAGAGAAGTTGAAGTGATCCGGAGAGATGGAACAAAATTCCTTGTCCTTGTTACGGTAAGCGTAGTCAGAGATTTTGATGGACATCTTCTTTATAATCAAGCCATTCATTTGGACCTTAGTGAGAGAATAAAATCAGAAGAAAAAGTTCGTGATGCAGCTCTCTATACCCGCAGTCTGATTGAATCAAACCTCGATCCTCTCATTGCAATAAATACCGATGGAAAAATTACAGACGTAAATGTTGCCACTGAACAGATCACTGGTTTAGAACGTGTGAAACTGATCGGAAGTGACTTTGTTGATTACTTTGCAGACCCTGAAAAGGTCAGAAGGGAATTCAGAATAATATTATCAAGAGGATTAGTTAAAAATTTCCCTTTGACGATACGTCATTCAAGCGGCAGAACTACAGATGTATTATTTAATGCCACACTCTTTAAAAATCTAGCCGGTGAAGTCCAGGGAGTTTTCGCAGACGCCCGCGATATCACGGATAGAAAGAAAATAGATGAAGAACTTCGGAAATCAAAGGAATTACTGGAAAAACTTAATCAGCATCTTCATGATGTCCGCGAGAATGAGAGAGCCTTTATATCGAGGGAAATTCACGACGAGCTGGGACAATCAATGACTGCATTAAAGCTCGATTTGAAAATGATGCATAAATATGTTGGGACGAATCCTGAGGCTATTATGAAACTGGACAGTATTATAGAACTTGTTTCAGATACAATTAAGGATGTGCAACGCATCTCATC
>PMEC01000100.1 GCA_003155705.1 Bacteroidales bacterium | reverse complement strand
ACAAAAATGGCTGAAGATCTTTTTAATGGGAAGTGCATGCATGGAGATATTGCATTATGCGAAGCTCAGGGTTCTGTGGCCGGTTTTATGAATCTCATAAGATTGGGTGTCCCGTTTCCGCAGAATCGTTATGGGGCGTGGGTTGGATATAAGACAGACCATGATCCAAGAGCCAGAGCCAGCTCTGCTGGTCCTTATACTTCACAAAAAATGTTTGAAGCACTGGCCGCCGAAGTAAAAAGAAGGAAGATTAAAATCATTGACAGGTTACAGGTAATTACCCTGCTGACTTCAGAAGAAAAAGGAGTTAAAAAAATAGCCGGAGCGCTGGCAATCAATCTAAAAGCAAAAGAGACCCGGAAAGCATTTGTTATTTTCAATTCAGTTAATGTCGTACTGGGTACAGGCGGCCCTGGAGGTATGTATGAAAACAGCGTATATCCTCTGTCACAATCAGGGTCTTCAGGCATGGCTTATGAGGCAGGAGCGACAGGACAGAACCTTACTGAATCGCAATTTGGTATTGCATCAGTCAAATTCAGATGGAACCTGTCCGGAAGTTACCAGCAGGTAATTCCCAGATACTTCTCAACAGATAAAAATGGCAAAGATGAGAAGGAATTTTTAAATGAGTTCTTTCCTGATATAACTGCTCTTTCAAAAGCTGTTTTTCTTAAAGGATACCAGTGGCCATTCGATCCATGCAAAATTGAAGATCATGGCTCATCACTTATCGACCTGCTGGTCTATCGGGAATCGGTTTATAAGAACCGGAGAGTGTTCCTTGATTACACCAGGAATCCAACATGGAATAAAGAACAAAAATTTTCAGTGGACAGACTTGATCCGGTGGTATTAAATTATCTCAAAAACTCAGAGGCTCTCGGTGATACTCCGTTCAAAAGACTTGAGTCAATGAACAGACCGGCAATTGATCTCTATCTTCATAATAACATAGATATCAGCAAAGAACCGCTGGAAATTTCTGTATGCGCACAGCATAATAATGGAGGGCTTAAGGGAAACATCTGGTGGGAATCAGATCTTAAACATCTGTTTCCTGTCGGTGAAGCCAATGGAAGTCATGGTGTTTATCGTCCGGGAGGTTCATCGCTTAACTCAGGCCAGGTTGGAAGCTACAGGGCGGCATTATTTATTTCCCGTCATTATCAACAGGATCCTCCTGATAAACAGACGTTTATGTCAAATATTCAGAACCAGACTGAAAAAAAGCTTAATCTTGCNNTGAAGCCTGTGCTGAACTGAAGATATTAAAAAAGAAATTGTCAGCCAAGGATGTCAGAGAACTTGCCGGAACCTTTCTGCTCATAGATCTATTTCTGACCCACTATATTTATCTGGAAGCTATTAAAATATATATTGAAGAAGGAGGACGTAGCCGTGGATCATACCTGGTAACTGATAGCCGGGGATATCATCCTGAGGGAATTCCTGAATCTGACTGGAATTTCACAATTTGCAGATATGACAGGGAGATTGAAAATAAAATCCTGGAAATAAGATATAAACAGGAAACTGTCGAAAAAGTGCTGGTAAAAGTCAGACCTGTTCCGGACCAGGAATTATGGTTTGAGAAGGTCTGGAAGAAAAATCTTGAAGATAATCTGTCGGATTCTTGATCTCTTGAATCAAATTATTATCTTTAAGCCCGTTAACTGATTAACCTGACCTAAGTCAATAAGAATGAATAGCAAACCTGTTGCTGTCATTACAGGAGCCAGCCGAGGAATCGGCAGAGCTATTACTTTATCTTTAGCCGCTGAAGGTTTTGATATAGTTGCCATTGCACGATCTCTGGATAGTGAGGGAATGGAAACCCTGGTCCAGGAAGTTGAGAAAATAAATGCTGCTTTTTTCCCGATAGGTCTTGATATTTCCTGTACTACCTGCCATAAAGAGGTTGTCTCAAATATCCTTGAAAGATATGGCAGAATTGATTTTCTTGTGAATAATGCCGGAGTTGCCCCCCTTCAACGGAATGATCTCCTGGATCTTACTGAAGANNGAATACAGACCGGCTATAGTTTTTATGTCATCTGTTTCAGCTGCCATGTCATCGACAAACAGGGCTGAATATTGCATGTCAAAAGCAGGATTAAGCATGGCATCATCCATTTTTGCTGACCGTCTTTCTGAAGATGGAATTATGGTTTATGAAGTCCGACCGGGGATTATTCAGACTGATATGACAGCAAGAGTAAAAGATAAGTATGACAAACTTATTGCAGAAGGATTTATACCGCAAAAAAGATGGGGAATGCCTGATGATATAGCTAAAGCTGTTGCCTCACTTGCCCGAGGTGACTGGGATTTCTCTACCGGTTCTGTTTTCGAGATTAGCGGCGGATTAAATATAAGAAGCCTCTGATTTTCTTTGTTTGAACTAACACTATTATCCATTTGATCAAATTTGAGGAACATATCTATTCTGATGATCCTCTTGTTGGTCATCCCGATGTCAGNNTTCAGGGGAAGGATCTCCATTCGGTCTGCTGATAATGGATCCTGAAAAGCTGGCTCAGAAACGAAATGCCCTGACAATGAATCATTTAACTGGTTTGTCAGGAACAGCAATTTCAATTTTCGAAAAAAATACAACTGGCACTTTCGATAAAAATGGGTCAATAAGATGGAACCAGGAAGCAGAATTACCAAAAATTGATGTTCTGTGGAATTGGCATAATATTAAAATAATAGAAAGAATCTATTGCCCCGACAGAAGAAGTCCTTCTGTCATCCGTGAAGTAATTCTCAAAAATTTAGCTGAAGAAAAAAGAGAGATTCAAATTAATACATCGGTACCGGGAAAGGATTTACATCTAAAAATTATCCTGGACAGCAAAGGGGAAAAGAACTTGTATATTAATTATTTTCTCCCGGAAGGGAAAAATCTGAATTTTGATTTGGTCGAAAAACCAGACTTATCTGATTCAATTCAATTCTGGAAGAATAAAGCGCAGATAAAATCTGACTTCAAAACTATTGAAAAGTTTTTTTCAGCATCAGCATTTCAGCTTGCCTCAATGGTCTCTGCTAATGGAAAAATGGACGCTTCAATATGGCAGTACCAACGGGAATGGGTAAGGGACCATTCCTTCATGTGCCTTGGAATGATATATACCGGTCATTTCAATCTTGCAAGGAAGTTCCTGGAAAGACTTCTCAATGATTTTGTATCTGATGAAGGAGATACGATAGATTCATCAGAGAAACGAAATAATAATGAGGTTGAACTCGATCAGAACGGAGAACTGCTTTTTACCCTTAACGAATATCTGAAATGGACTGGGGATATTAATTTCATAAAAAAGTATTCAGAGAAAATAATTTCAGTTGCAGAATTCCCTTTAAATCCAGAGTTTCTTGATGAAGAAACCGGCCTTCTTCATAATTCGAGAGAATACTGGGAACGACACTCAATACATGGAATAACTGACGGTTTTGAATTTGCTTACCAAATGTGGGTAATAAAAGGACTTAAAGCCGCATCTTCAATGGCGGGAAAATGCAAATTCGGAAATCCGGATAAATGGGAAAATGAGGCTAAGAAACTTCTTCATAACCTGCTTGATGAAGAAAAATCCGGACTGCTTGATAAAGGAAATCTAATTAAAAGAAGAGACAGGGAAGGACATGTATCAGTAACAATAAATCCAAAAGGTGAAAATGGTATGCCGGATGTAATTCCACTTATGAAAGAGGGAGATCATCTTCTTAATCCGGATTCTTCAATAGCACAGGCGATTGTTTATGATATTATCGATCCTAAGGGAGAAATCGCTGTAAGGAGCATAGATACTATTGAGGAATTATGGAACCAGGCATGGGAAGGTGGCGGTTATGGCAGATACAATGTAACCTCTGAGCCTGATTCACCGGGTCCATGGCCATTCCCATCCCTGTTTATTGCCAGGGCTTATCAGAAAATGAGGAACTCCGAAAAAGTTGAAAAAGTTCTTACCTGGCTGAATGAGATTCCGGGAAGAAACTCCTGCTCATGGTTTGAGAATTATGGTGAAAGAATCAGTCCTCCTTATCCGCAGGTTGGGGTACCTCCATGGACCTGGGCTGAGATTATAATGCTTGTAATAAAGGACATTCTTGGAGTTGAACCGGAAGAAGATTATGTGAGAATAAACCCTGCACTTTTATCCTCAATGAATCATATTAAAGCAAAAATAGCAATAAGAGGGATGATAATCGAGTTGAAGATTGTCCGGAAAAATAAAAAAATGAAATCCGGGGAAGTTTTAATACCGTATTTAAACGACAATGTATCTGTTTCGATTGAAATTTAATCTAAGATTTTTAATCTTGCTTGAACAAAACATAAATTAAAGACGTTTAACTATTAAATTAAAATTTATATGAGATGAAGAACCTATTTTTATTTATTGTATTATTCGGATTTACAGTGGGCATTACTAACGGCCAGAATAAAATGGCTGCAGACACTTCAAAAACCACCTTAGCCTGGCTTGGCGAGAAAGTGACTGGTCAGCACACGGGAACAATTAAGCTTCAATCGGGTTGGTTGGACTGGCAGGATAATAAGATTGTATCCGGAGAATTTATTATTGATATGGCATCAATAAATGAATCTGCCAGGAATGCAATGCTCGAAAAACATCTTAAATCTGATGATTTCTTTTCTGTCTCAAAATTTCCGACGGCGAAACTGATTCTGACAGGAAGTGAATCTTTTGAAAAGGGTACTGCAGTTGTTAAGGGTACTCTTACAATAAAAGGGATTACCAATCCAATTGAGTTTAAATCAAATGTTCAGAAAAAGGATGATGGTCTGTGGTTCTATTCTAATATAACAGTCGATCGCACAAAGTATAACATAAAATACGGATCAGGTTCGTTTTTCGATAACCTGGGCGACAAAGTCATTTATGATGAGTTCAAACTAAAAGTTGCACTTCTTGTTAAAAAGTAATTTAAATAAAAGAATATTCTTTAATAACAATGAAAATCAGAACCATTATAACGGGTGCAACCGGAATGGTTGGTGAAGGCGTTCTTTATGAGTGCCTTCAAAACGAAAATGTTGAACAGGTGCTTGTAATCGGCAGGAACCCTTGCGGATATAATCATCCCAAACTTAAAGAAATAATTCATTCAGACTTTTTTGACATTTCATCCCTGGGTGAACAGCTGAAAGGGTATAATGCCTGTTATTTCTGCCTGGGTGTTTCCTCATTAGGGAAAAAGGAACCTGAATACTTCAGATTTACCTATACACTAACAATTAATTTTGCCACTATTCTGGCTGAACTTAATCCGGGAATGTCTTTTTGTTACATTTCAGGTGCCGGGACAGACAGTTCGGAAAAGGGCAGGGTAATGTGGGCAAGGGTGAAAGGGAAAACTGAAAACG
>PMEC01000050.1:1519-5240 GCA_003155705.1 Bacteroidales bacterium | reverse complement strand
TTGAAAAAACATGGATGGTCCTTGTGGTCAGAGGTGGTGAAAAAAGCATACCGGCTGCAGATTTTCCAGCAAGGGGGATGACTGCTCCTGCCATAGCCATTGTGCCAATAAATTTGCGCCGACTCTGTTTTTGAGGTTTATGCATAACTAGAAGCTATAATTTCCAGGGTTTACGATACTCATAATGAAGAAGCTGATTAGCAGCTTCATTGTTGATAAACGTCTCTTTAGTGGGATCCCACTCAAGCCGTGCTCTGACCTGTAAAGCAATGTTGGCCAGATGAGCAAAACTTGTCGACCTGTGACCTTCTTCAAGAGGGCATAGCGGGGTTTTCCTGCTTTTGATACAATCAAGGAAATTCCGGACCAGGGTTCCTGTACTGTCACCACTGCTGCCATCGGCAAGTTTTTCATTTTTTGAAGTAAGAGTCTCATCTTCAATCATTTTATCCCAGGTTTGGAATTGACCTTTCTTTGTACCGGTTATTCTGTAGCCATCTTCATCAGCATACAGGGTCCCTTTCGTGCCACGCAATTCTACTTCACCATATTGAAACATTCCCCCGCTGCTTGCTTCATAGATGCTAAATGTTGCAATTGAACCAGAGGCAAATTCATAGGTAACCTCCATTGTATCAGGAATATCTCGGTCATCATCAACAGCATATTTTCCGCCTTGCGCACTAATTGCAACAGGAGCCTTTTCACCCAGCATCCAACGGATCACATCCATGAAATGTACGCCCCAGTTGCCCATCTGACTTGAATAATCTTTCCACCAGCGAAACATATACGGGGAAATATTGTACTGGTAAGGTCTAAAAGTGCGAGGTCCGAGCCACATATCCCAATTGAAGTTTTTCGGTGGGTCTTCAGGCTTAAGTTTTCCGATTCCCGAAGGGTACATATCATTTATCCTGAAAGCTCTGGCAACGGTGACCTTGCCAATTTTACCTTCAGGCACTTCTTTCGCAAGTTTCTGATAAACAATGTTTCCGCGCCGGTTGAGGCCAACGGCAACGATCTGTTTGCTCTTTACCTGCGTATCTACCATCATTCTTCCTTCTTTAATGGTTTGTGTCAGCGGTTTTTCGACATAGACATCTTTACCTGCCTGTATAGCGCTAATAGTGATCAGGGCATGCCAATGGTCGGGGGTTGCTATGCATACTGCATCAACATCCTTATCTTCAAGCAGTTTGCGAAAATCATTATATTTTTTAACCTGGTTTGGGAATTTCTCTCCCATTTTTGGGACCTGCGTCGCAAGGCTTTTTAAATATCTCGGGTCAACCAGATTGCGATCTCGTAACAGATAGGGTTCGTAGAGATCGCAGAAAGCAGCAATCTCAACATCAGGATGGCTCATGAATAATTGTAGTAATTGTGAACCCCGGTTCCCGAGCCCGATAAAGCCCATCCGGATTCTTTCAGCGGAACCTGAAATTTTACGGTAATTGGCTGCTGCAAAAGGCTGGACTCCAATAGTCAAACCTGCAGTCGCCAATGCTGTTTTTGAGAGGAACTCTCTTCTTGAGGTTTTGTGATCAGAATTTTTCATACTCTTTCTTTTTCCAGATTCAAATTTATATTATTTTGATGCTAATAAGTAACAATCTGTCTGCTATTTTAAATGACAACCAGTATTCAACTCTGATAGGTCGGACACTTCAGTTTCAGGAATATTGATTGGTATTTGTTTCCGGATTATCATTCAAAGTGCACTGGTACATATGAGTTTATTGTATTGTATTTTGTATTTTTATGCCTTTCTATCATGCCTGTTTTAAAAGTCAGCTATGACTCTTATAGTGTTAATTTATTAAACGAATATGGGTAAAAAGAGGAAAATAAAATCAATTGATCCTTTGAATGTCATAAAGGAAAGCCAGGATAAATATCGCCAGCTTTTTGAAAATGTTCATGACGGAATTTACCAGAGTACTGTTGAGGGTCAGATTCTTACAGCTAATCCGGCTCTTGTAAAGATGCTGGGTTATGATTCTGAAAAAGAACTGATGAAGAAGAATATAGCCAAAGATATTTATGTAAATGCATCTGAGCGAGATACATATACAGATCTTCTGAGAAAGAAAGGAAGGCTGGAGGATGAAGAGCTTACTTTAAAAAAGAAGGATGGATCATTTATTGTTGTCCTCGAACATTCTCATATTGTAAAGGATAACAATGGTAAAATTCTATATTATGAGGGTACACTTCGTGACATAACGGAGCGTAAAAAAGCAGAAGAAGATTTGATGCTTCTTAAACGTTCCATAGATATCCATTTTGATGGAGCATTCTGGATTGATAAAGAAGGCAGGTTTGTTTATGTAAATGATGCTGCCTGCAAGGCCACAGGTTATTCACGCGAAGAGCTTATTGGTCAGCATGTCAGCTTAATTAATCCGGAGGCAACAAAAGAAAATATGACTTTGATCTGGGATTATCTGGAAAAGGAAGGCTCATTAAAAGCTGAATCAACACATTTTAGAAAGGATGGAACTTCATTTCCGGTTGAAATAGTCTCCACACTGGTACGTTTTGCAGGAAAAGAATACAATTGTGGCTTTGCCAGAGATATATCTGAAAGAAAGCACAATGCCGAGGAGATGAGATTACATCTCGATCAGCTCAGGCAGATAATTGACCTTGTCCCCAGTTATATTTTCGCAAAAGACATTGATGGAAAGTTTCTGCTTGTAAATAAAGCGCTAGCTGAAATTTTTGGTATTGATCCGGAAGAGATTAAGGGGAAAACTGATAAGGATTATGGAGCCTCCGAAGAGCATGTCGAAGGATATAGGTCCGCAGACATAGCTGTAATTGAGCGTGGTATTCCTATGCAGATTCCTGAAGAGCAGGTTCTTAGAAAAGATGGCACGTTGGGTTGGTTCCAGACAGTAAAAATTCCTTACAGACATCCCGGATGGGATAAACCGGCAATTCTTGGTGTTGCCACCGAGATTACTGAACGTAAGAAAATTGAAGATGAACTGAGAAAGAGTGAAAAAAGATTCAGACAGCTCTTTGAATCTCACACTGCAGTAAAACTTATTATTGACCCGGAGACCGGGGCAATTTTTGATGCCAATAACGCTGCGGCTGAGTATTATGGAATTCCGGTAAGCAGACTGAAAAAGATGAATCTGACCAATATCAGTACTTTATCCCAGGATCTTATAAAAGCCAATCTTGAGAAGGCAAAAAGAACTAAAGGAACTTTCTATGAATCTGTACACCGTTTGTCTGATGGTTCGGTCAGGGATGTGGAAATATTTACCAGCAGGATTGAAATTGAAGGGCATTATTATCTGCATTCAATTATTCATGATATTACAGAAAAGAAGAAGATTCTCACGGATCTTATTGTCGCTAAAGAGAGAGCTGAAGATAGCGACAGACTAAAAACAGTTTTCCTTCATAATATCTCGCATGAGATCAGGACTCCAATGAATGCAATTGTCGGTTTTACTTCACTACTGGATTCTTCTGAGCTGTCGGAGGAGATACGCAGACAGTACATTGATATTGTTTTCCAGAGCAGTAACCAGCTTCTTTCAATAATTTCGGATATTGTAGACATATCAAGTATCGAAACGGGACATGCAAAAGTCGCACCTGAAAAAGTGAATATCAACTTCCTGATTAACAATCTCTATGAGCAGTACAATCTTCGGGCCAGCCTTGACGGTATATCTTTCACCAAAAGGCTTGCCCT
>PMEC01000050.1:0-1504 GCA_003155705.1 Bacteroidales bacterium | reverse complement strand
ATAGAGGAAGCTAATCTTCAGAAGATTTTTGAACGATTTTACCAGGTTGAAAACGCTGCTTCATATAAGACCGGTGGGACTGGGCTAGGTCTGTCTATATCAAAAGCTTATGTGGAACTGATGGGAGGAAAAATCTGGACAATTTCTCAATTTGGAGCAGGTTCTACATTTTATTTTACTTTACCATATATCAGTGTACCTGGAGACAGCAAAGAGGGAATAAGGATAGAAAGAAAGGAAAATGTTGATATTGCTCCGGGAAAATCAATTCTTATTGTAGAAGATGATGAATTTAATTTTCTTCTCCTAAATGAATTACTTTCCCGATACAACATTAATATTATCAGAGCACTCAACGGGATCGAAAGTGTAATTGCCTGTGAAAATCAGAATAATATTGACCTTGTTCTGATGGATATAAAAATGCCTGAAATGGATGGATATACAGCAACTGCCAGGATTAAAAAGAACAGACCTGAAATACCCGTGATTGCAGTTACGGCATATGCTCAGGACACTGACCGTGAAAAAATTCTTGCCGCGGGTTTCGCAGGTTATATCTCAAAACCTATCGACAGAAATCAATTGCAAAAAATATTGACAAAATATCTGGTTCAATCAAAATAGCTCCAGGAATTATTGTTAGTAAAACCTTTCGTTTCTTAAAAGAATTTTACTGAATTAGTTTCCTGATAAGTTTTTATGCTTTCTTATCTTCTTCCTTTTCTACCTTTTTTTCAGGTTCATCATCCATCCTTGAAGCCTTTTTAAATTCTTTCATTCCCTGTCCAAGCCCTTTCATAAGTTCCGGAATTTTCCGTCCTCCAAAGAGCAGTACCACTACCAGCAAGATCAGAAGTATCTCTGAAAAACCTATGTCTCCCATTTTGTATGATTTTAAATTTGCCGAAAGTATTGATAAATTATATAATTAAAAAATCCATAAAAAATTTGAAGTAAAAAACGGTGCCAAAAAGCACCGTTTTTTATTTACTGAGTTTTTTGGTTATTACTTCTTTGGAGCCGGTGCAGCAGCTTTCTGAGTTGGTGCAACAACCTTCTGAGTCACCTTCTTAACAAATTTTCCATCTTTGTCATAGACAAGAGTCTCAGTGGTGGTACCTTTTGCAATAACTACCTCATAAGTAACAGTGGTATTTGCAGTAACGCTAGTTGCTTCTTTGATAGTGAAACCGGCATAATCTTTAGCAACATTGTCTGTTATAGCTTTCTGAAGCTCTGTTACCTTGACAGAAGTACGAGTGGACTTTGCATTAGTGACAGTAGTCTTCGTGGCTTGTGCATTGACAACCAGAGCTGCCATCATAAGAACTGCAATAAAAAGTAACTTTTTCATAAAATATAATTTAATTGGTTTACAAGCCAAAAGTAAATACCAATTTTGAAGAGGAACTGAAGATAAGAAATTTAAACAAAAATTTTAAAGAGGCAAAGATTTTTCCAATCAGTCAGTAATTTCCAGGTGGTAGTAAAGTATCAGTTC
>PMEC01000018.1:1187-3120 GCA_003155705.1 Bacteroidales bacterium | reverse complement strand
GAGGGCGCTAGTCTCATCCACATTCCTCTCTAAGATCATCCTGCCCAGTTCGGAATTACCTATAAAATCGTAAGTGACATAAATCACATATTGCTGATCCTCACGGCTTATGGTATTATCTGTAATCTCTTTCTTTACTTTGGAAAAATCCTTCATCTTGACATTAACCCCTGATGGTGTTCTGATCGGCGAGTTCCTGAAACTCCAGTAATCATAATTTTCTGATTGAAGGGACTTTAGTGTTGCTGGAGCCATAAATCCATTCATATATACATTTTGAAATGCTGCTGAGTTTCTTGAAAACCTACTGGCTTCCATAAATGCAAAAGCAACATCGGAGTTGTTTTCAGTGAGGTAATACTTATCGAGTTCCATGCGGTTTCTGTAATTCTTTTTTGTATAAAAACGGTCTTCACTGCCTAACAAGAAAACCTCCTTAATCCTTCCTTTGCCACTTGTAATTAATCTTTCTTTAAGCGACTCTGAATACCTGTTGAGCTCATCGTAGTTATATCCTTTCATTGCAACGGAATATGTTCCTCTGATATAGTCGGAATAAACCTGGTTGCTGAAAGCTAATCCAACACCATAAACAGATGCATTGTAACTTCCGATTCCGTTCATGTAATCTTCAATCTTCATTTTAAGAACGAACGGGAATATTGAAAAATCGTATTCAGGTTTGAAAGTGATTGTCATATAAGCGCTTTCAGAACTGTAAATACTGGTAGTAAACATATCAATCTCCTTATAAGCAGCCAACATGTTCTCAAGACCTAAACAAACATTATTGATATCTTCAATGGTAAGACCTTCTTCGCTGAGATCAATATTAACCGTAAGTTGTGTTCTACGAACCTCTCCGGAATTGCCATAGTAATAATACCTGCTGCTTTTAACTTTATCGCTGAAAAGTCTGAATGTACCCCCTAGTACCTTATTTATAACCGGTTTGATATTCTGAATATATTCCTTATTACCCAATGTTTTATTATAGATCCTTTCGAATTTTGTGAGTTCAGAATCCTGCATATTGTACCTGCGGTTCTTCGGAAGTGAATCAGGCAGGTAAAAGAGAGGAAGCCCGAAAATAAGTATGCCAAAAATAATGAATGCAATTCTGAACCGGATAATGAAATTGATTAACTTCAGGTACACCCTGCTGATTTTCACGACCTTTCTCTTTCTTTTAACAATCAATGCATTGAACTTTGGTATGAGCTTTATTTTTTCAAGAAGTGAAGGGATAAAGAACAATGCAACAGCAAGTGATACTGACAGGTTGATTATAACTACTGCAGCAAAATCGGAAAGAGTAAGCTTTGAGGCTTCATCCAGGAAGAATATTACAACAAGGGCGCCAATAGTAGTAAGGGTTGCTGCAAGAAGCGATATACCTACTTTCCTGTTGTGGTGATACCTGATATGATCGGTCATCACAATAGTATTATTTATGATGATACCGAATGAAACGGTAATCCCAGCCAGGGAGTAGAGATGTATTTCAAGTTTAAAGAGATAATAAAATATGAATGCAATAAAAATATTAGCAAAGAGACTGATAGCGATTATCAGAAGGTATTTGATCTCCCTGCTGATGGCAAGGACAAAAAGAAGAAGCAATACAACTGAAAGGACAGTCCTTAATATGTTTTTTGAAATCTCTTCTTTAATAAATGTAGTATTATCCAGAGAGTTACGGATACTGTAACCGGCTGGTAGTTCGCCTTTTATTTTCTCCATTTCCTTCTTGACGGCATTGGCGACTCTGATATTATTGACATTTTTTTCGGCACTGACTGTCAGGTTTACAGTGTTCAGTCCGTTTATCCTGTAAAAGCTAGTAGCTTTTTGTTCCTTGAGCCTGACCTGTGCCACATCTGTAAGGTGAATGATCCTTCCAGCGACTTTGGCAACAGGGATATCGTTCCAC
>PMEC01000018.1:0-1181 GCA_003155705.1 Bacteroidales bacterium | reverse complement strand
CTGGTCATACACAATTTCCCATTCCCTGGGATTGGCGCCGGTTATGGAAACACTGTAAACACCTTCTATGAGAGCAATTCCGGGTTTTACCTGCTCCTCGGCAATTTCTGCAATATATGATGAGCTGGCGTTACCATTAATCTGATAGCTGAGAATGGTTGAACCGGATGTATTTGAGGGTATGTTCATAGTGATAACCGGATATGAGACCTTTTCGGGAAGTTTTTTTGCAGACTCTTTAAGAAGTGAAGCTATCTCGAATCTTTTTGCTCTCAGGTCAGTGTTTTTATCGAATTCGACAGTTATCCTTCCAGACTCATTATAAGTTGAAGATGAGATCTTTGAGACGCCAGAGACAGTTGAAAGGACNNTGAAGAGAGAGTAACGGGATCACTCCTCCGCCCATTATGATCAGTACTACAAAGATGATATTGATCGTGAAGGAAGAAAAATAAGAGTGATTTGTATCAACGCCGTTCATTTTTCCTTGACAATGGTTTCATGAGCAAGGTTTATATTTCCGCTTACAATAACAAGGTCGCCAGGTTCAAGGCCCTCTTTAACCGAGATGCTGGTACTGTTCTCAAACTCAATGGTGACATATTTCCAGATGGCTAACGAATCTTGCCGGACAAATATCACATCCTTTCCCTGGCGGATGACCAACGCCTCTTTGGGAACAACTAGACGATCGGGGACAGGTTTCTTAATAAGGACTTTTACATTCATACCATCTATTAATTTACCCGTATTGGAGAATGAAGCTTTTACCTTTACCATACCATTATCATCTACCTGGGGATTGATCTGGGTAATATGACCCAAAATACGGACGCTGTCGTTAACAAATGGAATTATATCGATCGGCATTCCTTTTTCTAGGATCGAATATTCCGATTCAATAACAGGAAATTCTACCTCCAGTGTTTCATCGTTAATAATAGTGCACAGGTCTTTGTAATTCTGACTGGGGTTCCATTGCTTTGCCTCCAGGTTTGCGACAACACCGGAAAGAGGAGCTTTAACACGAGTGTTATTATAATTATATTCAGCCTGGCTGAGTGATGTTATTGCGTCATTAAGCCCGCTGCGGATACGAGAGTATTTTGTCTCTAATGATGAGATTTTTGTAGTATCGTATGTATTATAAAAGTCAAGAAGATCTTTCCTAAAGTTGATCT
>PMEC01000237.1 GCA_003155705.1 Bacteroidales bacterium | reverse complement strand
CATCGGCAATTTAAAGAACGTCCCGATTGAGCATAATTTACCCTCAAAAAACGGTTTGCAAATGTATGAATTAAAATTTCATTTAACAAAATAAATCTCAATATTTTTATCGACCTAAATACTATACTCCTTTCAGCTTCTCTTTATGTTTGGTAATCTGCTTTTTAAGAGCATCAACAGCCTGATCGGTTGCCTCTTCAAACGTCTTGCTTTGTTTGCGTGCAAATAATGGTCCGCCACGGTACTCCAGTTTAATCTCACTTACTTTATTCTCACGTTCCTGATCATTATCCAATCTCAGATATACCTCCGCACTTACAATATTCTCACTGTACTGAGAAAGTTTGATCAATTTCTGATTAACAAATTCAATTAATTTCTTATCGGCATCAAACCGCACTGNNAATTTCTCAAATGTATTATGAGTATATATTTGTGTGGCAGAAAGGTTTGCATGACCCAACAATTCCTTTATGGAATTCAGATCTGCTCCATGATTTAGCATGTGAGTGGCAAATGTATGTCGAAGTACATGCGGACTTCTTTTTTCTATCGTGGTAACCACGGTAAGGTAGCACTTCACAGTATTGTAAACATATTTATCATAAAGTTTGTTCCCTTTATTGGTCAGGAAAAACCATCCCTCGTGATCGGCCGGGAATAGATCATCTCTTGTTTTTATATACACTTCTAACCTTCCAATAAAAGACTTTACTATCGGTATAATTCTTTGTTTATTTCTTTTACCGGTGACCTTAATTGTAGCTGCTGACAAATCCACATCATTGTTTTTAAGCCCGATAAGCTCTGCCCTGCGCATTCCTGTCAGGTAAAGTATTTCGATAATAGTTCTGTTCCTGATCCCCGGAAAGTCATTTCCGAATTCATACTTATCAAGCAGATTATTGAGGGCATCCTCTCCGACAAATACAGGCAGCTTTTTTTTCCGTTTCGGCAACACAACTTTGTCCATCGGATCATGATGAATTATGCTCTCTTTCCTCAAATATCTGAAGTAAATTCTCAGACATGAAATTTTCCGGTGAACACTTGATGCTGAAATACCATTATCCATCATACTTACAATCCATGCCCTGATATCAGCAGAAGATATATCTGAATGAAGTACAATTGAACCATCTTTTTCTGCAAAAGCGAAAAACTGATCCAAATCGGTCTGATAAGACCTGACAGTATGCGGAGAATATCCCTTCTCAATAAGAAGATATTGTAAGAACGATTCCTTATGACTCATGAAGGAACCACTTATTTGTAATGTTGATAAATGAAAAATGCTGCTTTGCAGATTACTCTTCGCTCTGCTGCAACTTCTGAACGTACATAGCCTTCTTGATTTCTTCCCTGCGACGTACTGAAGGCTTCACATAAGCCTGACGCGAACGTAATTCACGAATAACTCCCGTCTTTTCGAACTTTCTCTTGAACTTTTTCAAAGCTCTTTCAATGTTTTCGCCTTCTTTTAATGGTACAATAATCATAATAGAAATTCAGTTTTAAATCGAGGCGCAAATTTATGAACATTAATATTCTTTTCAAAACTTTTAAGGAATTAAATTATTCATAATGTCAATTTTTATTAATTATTTAGTATCTAAACTATTTTATTCCCTGTTTTTTATCCAACTAAAATTACATAATATATATTAAATTTCCAAAGATAGTTTAGCCCTGGACAATCAGAATTCCAGATATGGGGTCATTCTTTTAGCCTTAACTTCAGAAAGTACTTTATTTTCAACTAATTCACCTATATCAGAGATTTTACCCTTAAGCTCTTTGAATTTTATAATGGACTGAATATCATAACGGGTCAGATATGGATGCTTCGAGAGCTCCTTAAAACCTGCACTATTGATATTTATTCTGGTTAAGTCGGAGGAATCTGCAAAGACTCTATCCTCAAGAAGTTTATATGTCTCCTCATGCAATCCATAAACCTCCTTTAACTGTTCAGCGGAGACAAAACCTCCAAGAAGTTTCCTGTATTTTATTATTCGTGATGATAAAACCGGTCCTAATCCAGGGAGCCTTTCCAGTTCAGCTGAATCCGCACTGTTAAGGTTGATTCTTTTTGTCTTTTTCTGATCAGAATTAATACCAGCCTGAAAATGGACAGGTCTTATTTTATCTTTTTCAATGTTTATATACGGTATTAGTCTTGCAGAAGTCGTTTCATCTATTCCGTAAATCTTTTTAATATCAGCAGGCCGACGGAATATGCCCCCTTTTTCCCTGTAACTAACGATAGTCCTTGCCTGTTTTTCGGATAGACCCATTGCAGTGAGTGTATCATATGAAACTGAATTCGGATCGAATTTATAAAGGTATGTTGTTTGGGTTGTAAGACTTAAAAGACTGTCCTTTCTGCCTTCATCTGAGGCCATCAATTCAGAAAGCTCCTCCAATTTAATATCTTTCGGAGGCACTACATAACGAAGGAGAATAATAATGAGAAGAATAATAAGAAGAATGAAAGTTGATCTTCTTTCCCTTCGCGAATATCCAAACCATTTAATAAACGGTCTATTATCGATGTTCATATACTAAATAACAGCAATGAGACAATATGCAATTTAAAGAAATATTACCGGTTAAGATGCGATTATCAGAAAATTTTTAACGAATTATTAAAAATCAGAACGGATAACCAATTGTAATGACGAAAGCCAGATTATTATGATTAATAGGATCAGGTTGTGAAAAAATCCAGCAGGTACTTGGAGGAAGTTTTGGATCCCTGAATTTAAGGCCAATGTCGGTTCGCAAGAGAACAAATTTAAAGTCAAACCGCATTCCAAATCCTGTACCTATGGCAATGTCTTTGTAAAAACTATTGATTTTAAACTGAGCACCCGGTCTGTCAGGGTCATTTTTTATTGCCCAGATATTACCAGCATCAGCAAATAAAGCTCCCTCAAGAACCCAGAACAACTTAAATCTGTATTCGATATTGGCCTCAAGTTTTATATCACCTGTCTGATAAATATATTTTGCACTGTCCGGATAATAAGAACCAGGTCCGAGAGACCTCACCTGCCAGCCACGTATCCCGTTTGCTCCACCCTCAAAATACTGTCTCTCAAATGGCATAGCAAGTGAATTTTTGTATGGAATACCAATCCCGAAGAATCCTCTGTAAACAATTGAACTTACATCATTGATTATTCTATTATACCTGACATCAATATCTGTCCGGACAAATTGGGCAAATGGCTGTCCAAAAATGTTATAGTGATCGTAAATAGTATCACTAACAACTTTAGCGTTCGTAAGTTTGTCAAAGATATAGAGTAAGTTTCCGGCTGGTTCAAAATTGAACCGTACAAACCAGTAATCTTTCGATTTTTTTATCATCTGATTATTGAAGATAAAGGAATAGCTTCCTCCGGCTATCAGAACATCCTTGTAGCTATTGATCAGATAGGAAGATTTTGAAATTACATCTGCATAATATGTAGAATCGATAAAAGGAATTTTTACCATGTTAAGCTGGAAAGGGCTTACCATATGAGTCCTAAAATCACCGGCTTTCCATGTATATCCAAATCCGGCATTTGCCATCGTACGTGTATAAACGGGAAGGTTCTGATAGTTATAGGCCGCCTGAATTGTTGTTGTAGGGTCATATTTTTTGATAAAACTTTCCTTTTTAACAAACGGGAGAAAGAAATTTGGAAGTCTTAAACTTGTTTCTACTCCATATTGCTCAGTACTGGTTATTCCTGTGTTCGATTGTGGAAAGGCCTCATAAGCACCTTTAAGCTTAAGATTGAACTGCTCAGCGCCATGCAGAAGGTTTTTATTCTGGTAACTAAAGCCGAGAGCGCCTCCAAGGTTGCCTCCGGAATTAGTTCCTTCCACTTCCACCGTAAATGATTGCTTGCTCATCGGTGTCAGCTGGATAAAACAGTCCAAAACTGATGTATCTCCAGGGTTTAATGAATTACCATAATAATCACTGTACCTGATGTTAACAAGCCGGTATGTTTTAAAAGACATTAAATGTGATTGTGATCTTTCAGTATTGGTAACATTGAATGTAGCTCCGGGTTTAACATATAATGCCTGAATAATCACATCATAGTTTATTGATGGTCGTTGCAGGTTCGTAACAAAATTATAGCTTTTATATTTTATGGTATCCAGACTTTTCTGGTAATCTGCTCCGCCTGTCAATACATCCTTTGGAACATAATCAGGATAGACATAAATATTCCTGATAAGATATGGTCTGTTTGGAACAAGGACCGGATTACTATTAGAGTCGAATGTAAGCTGTTTTTTTACCCCGTAGTATATATTTACCTTTCTATGGCCGATTGTGCTGTCAATCCTAAAGTAAATATTTTCTGAAGAAAAACTGTAAAAGCCCATATCGCGGACAGACCGTTCAAGTCTGGCTCTTTCCGCCTGAAGAACGTCAACATCATATGGTTTGCCTTTCTCAATCCGGCAATTTTCCGAATTAGACATTACAATTTTGATAAGTCCAGTATCAGCTATTTCGTAAAAAATATCATTTACTGTGTAAGCTGGCTTGACATAGATATTATAATATACCTTAGATCTTCTGTTAGCTGTCTCGATAGTATCTGTAACCTTTCCATCGAAATATCCTTTTGATGATATATATGTTTTAATCTGATCTTTTGATTTAGAAGTGGAGAAAGGGTCAAATATTACAGGTTCTTCACCGATATTTCTAAGCCAGTTGTGTGGCCATCGATCCTTATTTATATTAGAAAGGTCGTACAAACCCAGATGGAACCTTACTCCAAGTATCCGCTTATTCGGTTTCTGTTTTATAAGAGGAAATATCTCGCTCTTCTTGAGACTGTCATTGTTAATAATAATTCGATTCTCAACGAGTAAGGATTCTCCTTTTGGAACGTATTTTGTTGGATTACAAGATGATATAACAATTATCAACAGAGCCGGCAGGATGAAATGCCTCAAAATTCTTATATTTTTATTTGATGTAAAATATTCCAAAATTTGTAAAGAAAAAGTGTTACACAAATATATCAACAATAATAATTATTAATTACGGATAAAAAAATCTTAAAATGCTTAGTAAAAACAAGGTCAGATTTATTATTTCACTTCAAAAAAGGAAGGTCAGGGAAGAGTATAAACTTTATATAATTGAGGGTGACAAAATCGTAAAAGAGTATATTTCTGCCGGGGTGCCACTTAAATCTTTAATCGCGAAACCAGAATTTATAAGTAGCCTGCCAAAAGATGCACTGAAAGAAGTATCTGAATCTGAACCTGTAAGTTATGAAGAGTTAAAAAAGATAAGCGGATTAAAAACACCGCATAATGCTCTTGCAGTAGTTTGCATGCCCGACCCTGAAGTCAATCAGGCTAATTATTTGAAGACACAATGTGTTGCACTGGATTGTATCCAGGATCCTGGCAACTTTGGCACAATAATAAGGGCAGCGGCATGGTTTGGAATAAAGAATATTGTCTGTTCGGAAGATTGTGTTGATGTATATAACCCCAAGGTAATTCAGGCAAGTATGGGCGCCATTATCCATGTAAAAGTTCTTTATACCGAGTTGAAGAAATTCCTGAATACCGGATCAGAAAAGAAAATACCTGTTTATGGAACTATGCTTGAAGGAGAGTCAATCTATGATCAAAAACTTGGCAGTAAAGGTATTATTCTTCTGGGAAACGAATCAAAAGGCATTTCTGATGATCTGATCCATTTTATAGATCACAGACTAATGATACCTAGATTTGCTGATACAACATTGGGTATTGATTCGCTTAACGTAGGTATGGCAGCTTCGATAATTTTCTCGGAGTTTGCTCGAAGAAAAAGCTTAGCAAAGATTTAATTTCCTAGTAAATATATGGTATTATTTTCCTGGTGGTTTTGCGATATTCCTTATATTTCTCTCCGAACTCATCCACAAGAATAGCTTCCTCCACATGTATCCTGTAGATATTTGCAAGGAATACAGGTATTGTGACAACCAAAAATGAAAACAAACTATTCATACATAAAGAAAGTCCTGAAACTATCATTATCGTACCAAGATAACTTGGATGCCTTACCAGCCTGTATAAGCCGTCTGTTTTAAGCTCTTGATTCCGACTAATTGCCACATCTACTGTAAAAGCCTTCTTCAACTGAATTATAGAAGTCCAGCGAATAATCATTCCAGAGAAATACACCATGATCCCCATAGCGTAAATAAAGTAATTCAATGAACTCCAGGTTTTATAATATGCCAGATTGAAGCCCGCAGTAATACTCAATATTATTATTACCCACAGAATAATCAGGGAACCTCTGTCATTTTTCTTTTTGACATTTTTCTGCTTTGAACGCTTTGTAACTGTCAGGATTAATTCCGAAGTTCCAAATAGATAGGATAGATAGATTAATATTTTTATCATTATTGTCATTTGACAGGCAAATCTATTCAATATTTAAATAATAAAGTTAAAAGAGACATTTGTCAAATAAAATTTTCTGCCTTGAAAGTCATATCAGCATGATTTGATTTTTACAGCAACTGCTTCCGCGGCTCTCATTCCATCGACAGCTGAGGAGACAATACCACCGGCATAACCCGACCCTTCACCGCAAGGATAAAGGCCTGATATACTGATATGATGCATAAGTTCCGGGTCTCTTGGAATCCTGACAGGACTTGAAGTTCTCGTCTCAACTCCGAGGACAACAGCTTCATTTGTCACGTAACCTTTCATTAATGTACCAAATTGTCTGAAACCTTCCCTGAGTCGCCTGCCTACTGATTTTGGTAACCAGCTATGCAAAGGTGAGGAGGTGACTCCAGGGAAATAAGAAACCTTTGGCAAGGAACCTGAAGATACTCCTGACACAAAATCAGTAAGTCTCTGGGCTGGAGCTCTCTGAGTATGACCTCCGTTTTTCCACGCTTCTCTTTCAAGCTCTTTTTGAAATTCCAAACCGGCAAGCTCGCCGGATTTACTGTATCTTATAAGATCCTCCGGTCTGATTTCCACCACAATACCAGAGTTGGCATAAGGTGAATTCCTCTCTGAGGGTGACATACCATTTACGACAACTTCCTCCTGTGAAGTAGCAGAGGGAACAATAAAACCACCAGGACACATGCAGAATGAATAGACACCTCTTCCGTCAACCTGTTTTGCAAAACTATATGAAGCGGCAGGAAGAAATTCGCCTCTCGGACTGCCATGATACTGTATTAAATCAATGAGTTCCTGCGGATGTTCTGTTCTTACACCGACTGCAAATGATTTTTGCTGCAACTCAATCCCATGTTTCTGAAGAAGTTCGTAAATATCTCTTGCTGAATGTCCTGTAGCAAGAATAACATATGATGAAAGGAATTTCTCGTTATCACTTGTTATCACCCCTTTTATTGAATCCCCTTCTTTTATGAAATCCGTGACCTTTTTTTGCATTAAAAAAATACCGCCCGCGTCAATAATAGATTTTCTAATCGATGATATAATACGAGGCAATTTATCTGTGCCCAGGTGAGGATGAGCTTCGTAAAGAATGTTTTCATTTGCACCGTGCCAGCACAGAAGTTCAAGTACTCTTGTATTATCGCCTCTTTTCTTCGACCTTGTGTAAAGCTTACCATCAGAATATGTTCCTGCACC
>PMEC01000053.1 GCA_003155705.1 Bacteroidales bacterium | reverse complement strand
CTTCAAATTTCCGATGCCTCTTATCCTATCAATTAGTGAGAAATTCAGGATTTCATAAAATGAGACAAGAGGTCGATTCTGACCTCTTGTGCCTCTGGAGTACCCGGAGCGGGACTTGAACCCGCACAACCGCAATGGTCACAGGATTTTAAGTCCTGCGTGTCTACCATTCCACCATCCGGGCAAAAAATGTCTTTGGGTCTGGTTGTCCTGCAGTCTTGCAGTTTGAAGCACCCAATAATGAAGAAATGGGAAGTGCAAATTTATAATAAAAAATCCTTAATCAAAACGGTGAACGAAATGATTAAGGATTAAAACTCTGAAGTGCTCCGTGTCTTCTCTGCAGTGCCTCTTTGTGTAAGTTTTTATTTCACAGAGCTTCACAGAGAATAGTCAATCTTTAACCAGTATAGGTTTTCCTAATCCTACCTTCTCAAGAGGCTTCAATTGTGTCTTGGCATCGCCAACAACAACATAATACATCCTTGAAGGATCAATATATTTTTTGGCAACTTCCAGCTGTTTTGCAACCGTAAGTTCCTTCAGATAATTCTCTTCTTTTTTTACGTAGTCGGGAGGCAGATTATAAGATGACATGGTATTTAGCATTCCAATAAGATTGCTCAGAGTCTCAAAACGTCGGGCATTACTTTTCATTAAGCCAGCCTTTGTAACATCAATGTATTCCTGGGGCATAATCTTACTGTACTTTTCCATTTCAGTTTTGAAAATTTCGACCGATTCCGCAGTCGAATTTGTCCGAACCCTTGAGGATGCTGAGAAATATCCATAGTTTTTAAAGCCTGAAAAAGAGGAATAAGCACCATAAGTATATCCTTTTTGCTCTCTGATAATCTGCATCCAGAGACCTGATATTGATGCCTCACGCGCTCCCAACTTATAATTAGCCACGACAGCAGGATAAAAATCGGGATTTGTCCGTGATAAAGAAGGACAACCGATTGAAATAACCGATTGCTTGGCACCAGGAACATCAACAAAATATATTTGTGATTTTGCCGGAGGATCAGGAACTTTAATTTCAGGGATAATAACTTCTTTGGCAGTCCATTTCTTATTCAGATCCGCAAGTGCAGCTTCAATTTTGGCCTGATCAACATCACCGGCAACCAGCAATTTCGAAATTGATGAAGAGAAATATTTGGCCCAATAATCTTTAAGGTCATCAATGGTTATAGCCGGTACAGAACTTTCTGTTCCGGAGACTTCAACTGCAAGGATATTATTACCGAATATCAGTTTATTCAAAGTATTTGAGGAAAGGTAATCAGGGCTTGCAGCATTCCGTTTAATTGCATTTATGATCCGGCTTTTTGCAAGTGCAAACTGTTCTTCATCCCATCTTGGTTCCAGAAGCATCTCTTCAACCAAAGAAATTGTTTTTTCAAGGTTACGAGCTAAGGTTGTAACATTTATTGTAATGTTTTCGTTACCGGCTGTAATTCTGATTGTAGCTCCAAGCAAACCAATAGCATCCTCCAGTTGTTCAGGGGTCTTGTTTTTTGTTCCCTCATTCATCATCGTCGCAACAAGATTAGCAACTCCGGCTTTATCAATCCTGTCAAGCTGATGTCCTCCGTCAATGACAAGAGAATACTGAACTAAAGGCATTTCATTCTGTGTAATGCCAAAAATCTTAAGTCCACCGCCAAGAGATGAGGACCAAACTACGGGAAGCTTAATTTCAGGGTCAGGCCCAATAGCCGGCATAACTGTTCTGTCTATTTTAGTCGGAGTTTTAATAATTACTTCTTTGGCATTTGCGTCAGCTTTGGCTTCAAAAGCATTTGTAATATCCTCCTCAACTACACCTCCATTGACCGATCCCACACTTACAAGATCTGCCTGACCTTTTGGAACAAAACTTGTCTCAACGAAATTCTTTCCTTTAATAAATTTGTCATATACTGCTTTGACATCAGCCATCGTAACAGACTTAATGGAAGCCAGATCTTTTTTATAAAATTCAGGATCCCCTGTAAAGAGAGTATATTGAGCGAGAGCAAATGCTTTCCCCTGAACGCTTGATAATCTGTTGTAAGAACTTGTTTCATATCCGGCTTTGATCCTGGTCAAATCTTCTTCAGTGAACCCATCTTTCTCAAATTTGGCGAAACCTTCAAATATTGCTTTTTCAACATCAGTAAGATTGACTCCGGGATTTGCAGTAACTGATATCCGGAAAGTACCGGTGAGCTCCTGCGAACTATTTCTTGCAAAAACCCGTGATGTAAGCTTTTTATCTTTTACAAGGATATTATATAATGGAGCCTTTTTGCTGTTAGCCAGGAGATCGCCAAGGAAATCAAGAGCATAAGATTCTTTTGAGAATTGCTCAACCGTAGGGAAAACCATTGTGAGCTGAGGAGCTTTAGCAAAATTATCTTCGTGATATAGTTTTATTGTTGAGGCTATTGAAACAGGCAAAGGAGCTCTTTTTTCAATCTTCTCGCCAGCAGGAATTTCACCAAAATACTTTTCGACCAGTGCTTTGATTTGTTCTTTGTCAATATCTCCGGATATTACCAGAAATGCATTGGACGGTGAATAGAATTTTTTATGGAAGCTCTTTACATCATCAATAGATGCATTTGTCAGATCCTTCATATCACCAATTACATCCCAGCTGTATGGATGTCCTTTAGGATATAAATTCTTAAGAATAAGGAAATCGTTAAATCCATATGGAGCATTATCGACACTTTGCCGCTTTTCATTCTGAACAACGTTTATCTGATTTGCAAGATTAAATTTTGTGACAGTATTTTCCAGGAATCCCATTCTGTCGGATTCCATCCATAAAGCCATCTCAATTGCATTTTTGGGTAATACTTCAAAATAGTTAGTCACATCCGGACCTGTGCTGCCGTTGAAATTACCACCTGCATTACTTACATTATTGACAAACTGGCCTCTGCCAAGATTTTCAGACTGCTGAAACATCATGTGTTCAAAAAGATGGGCGTAACCGGTCTTACCTTCCACCTCACGACTCGAGCCAACATGATAATAAATTGCTACAGTGGCAATAGGATCGGAATGGTCCTCGTTAAGAATAACAGTAAGCCCGTTCGGTAAAGAGTATTTCTCAACAGGAATTGTGATTTCTGTTTCCTTATTCTGGGTCTTGCATGAAAACAGGGTGACGATCAATAAGGCCATAATCAGTAAAATAGATTGTTTCATAGTAAAAAGATTAAATGTTAATTCAGTTCTTGTTAATCATTTCGATAAATATTTTCGAAAGTTAAAAAAAACACGGAATATAATACAGATATAGCATCATTTAACAGCAGATTAATAGTCAACTGTACTAGTAAAATATCATTTGTCCTTCAGTTTATAAGTTCTTGTGATCCGGCAAACTGTTTTCAATGAAGCATAACGCTGCATTTTACCGGCCGGATTTTGCAAATAAAAAAAAATTCTTACTTTTGCCCGTGACAATGCGGGAGTAGCTCAGTTGGTAGAGCACGACCTTGCCAAGGTCGGGGTCGCGGGTTCGAGTCCCGTCTCCCGCTCAGATAAAGAGGGAGATGCTTTGGTATTTCCTTCTATTTTTTTACTGGAATAGGTCCCCAGTCAACCAGCGTATTATTTTCTAAATAGAGCCATGTATTTTTAAAAATCCATTCTTCTTTTATAATAATCCCAATTTCCCGGTTTATTTTCAGAGGTTTTCCCCAGCTGTCTCTTACCATTTCGGCAGACATGCCTTTCCAGATCTTACCAGAGGCAAGCCGGGCAGCCATATTTGTCCCATATTTGTTCTCAAGGTATGTAAATCTGCTTTCCTGCTTTTGCTCAGCGGTTTGTTCGACCTGATTCCGGGTTTCCTGACTATTAGTAGGAGCCAAAATAACAGGGGTGCTATTTATAACGGCATCCTTTTTATAAATGTAACCCTCATTATCTTCAAACACCACTTTCAGATAAGTGCTGTCGCTATCCAGAACGTCCACTACAGAGTCGTAAGGGATGATCAGAATGACAGAAGTAAGATCCTCTTTATCGTGAAAAAGGCGGCTTGCAGATTTCAGAGTGGCAGTAACCTGCTGATCTTGTTTTTGGGGTTGATTTTTTTCCAGATCCTGCAGAACATTTGTATTATTAACCTGAGCCTTAACAGCTATTATTATGAATAGAAGCAGAGAAGAGAAGATTAACTTTTTCATATTATAAGTTTATTCTTACTGCACAAAAACTGTACCATATTGAATATTATTTCTTTCTGATCAACATTAATCCGTCTCTTATGGGAAGAATAATATTTTCAACGCGGTTGTCTTTGATAACTGATTCATTGAATTCAATTATCCCCCTGGCCTGAGGAT
Source organism: Bacteroidales bacterium (assembly GCA_003155705.1). Taxonomy (GTDB): domain Bacteria; phylum Bacteroidota; class Bacteroidia; order Bacteroidales; family VadinHA17; genus LD21. The sequence continues at coordinate 8,624 of PMEC01000053.1, read as the reverse complement.
CTCCGGTATTCTTCTCAATTACTTTACCGCCCCAGAATACATTATCCACCAGTATGAATCCGCCCTGTTTTACTTTTTCGAATATTTGTTTAAAATATTCGAAATATTCCCGCTTGTCCCCGTCGATGAAAACGAGGTCGAACGTTTGATCAAGGCCAGGTATTATTTCCAGAGCATCGCCTGTCAGTTGTGTTATTTTTGATTCAACGCCTGCTCTGCAGAAATAGGAGCGGGCAAATTCAGCAAATTCGTCATTTATTTCGATGGTCAGCAGTCTGCCTCCATGTCTTAGTCCCTTAGACAGGCATATGGCAGAATAGCCGGTAAAAGTTCCGATTTCAAGGATATTTTCAGGATGTATCATTTTCGAAATCATTTCAAGAAGTCTTCCCTGAATGTGTCCTGAAACCATATTTGGATTGACAAACCTTAAATGTGTCTGCCTGTAGAGCTCTTCAAGAACAGGATCTTCCGGAGTACTGTTTTCAAGAATATATGTCTCCAGGTTTCGTTCCATCTCTATTTATAAATAAGAGTAGACAATTTTGATATGTCAAAAACCTCATTTGCTGTCTCAAGAATTTCTGAAGAGGTCACATTATCTATTTTTTCGCATACCTCCTCAATACTATCTATCTTATTAAATACAAGAAGGCTTTTGCCCAGACTTAACATCAGGCTTTCGTGGTTTTCATAACCTCTTGCAAGATAGCCTTTTATCTGATTTTTAGCTTTACTGAGCTGAATGGTTCCAAGCTTTACCGAGCGCAGTTTAATAAGCTCCGATTCAGCAATTTTAATGCTTTTATCGAGATTATGGCTGTCGGTGCCAAAATAAATCGAGAAAACTCCGGTATCACAATAAGGATTGTAGCTCGATTCGACATTATAGGCAAAGCCATTCTTTTCTCTTAATGAAAGATTAAGACGTGAATTAAGTCCCTGCCCTCCTAATATGTTGTTAAGCAAGAACATACCCATCCTTCTTTTATCCTTTAGATCATAGGCCACATTTCCGATAATGCAATGATTCTGAAAAGTATTCATTTTTTTGGTGACAGATGATGGTTCATAACTCCATGATTTCAATTTTTTGGGTAGAATGTTCCTTATTGGAATTTCCGAGAAGTATCTTTTAAATAGTTTTAAAATTTTTTCATCTGAGATATTTCCCACGGAACAGAATACCATCTGGCTNNGCCGGATTATCCTTGTACGAATTAATCTCCTCAATGACAACCTCTTTTTCCTTTTCAATCTCTTTGGAAGGGTAAACAGAATTAAAAGCAATATCGCTGATGATCTCCATAGATCTATCATAATGTTCTTTCATGAAGGAAGCATGTACAGCAGTTTCTTCTTTTGTTGTATAAGCATTAAGTTCGCCACCAACATCTTCCAGCCTGCTGAGGATGTGATATGCTTTTCTTTTGGTTGTTCCCTTAAAAAGCATATGTTCAATAAAATGGGCAATGCCATGCTCCGCTTCTTTTTCGTCGCGCGACCCGGCATTGATTATAATTCCGCAATGGGCAACTATTCCCGGAATTCTGTGGTGGACAAGCCGTATGTTGTTATTTAGTGTATGATAAAGGATTTCCATTTATTGTTTTGTAGATCAGGTGCAAATGTACCACATCGTTAAAATGATTCCAAATCGAAAATATTTTAGACAAAGTATTTGTTTACCCGGAATTGCATTTTATATTTGCAGTCCCAAAAGGAGGTGCCATAGCTCAGTCGGTAGAGCAATGGACTGAAAATCCATGTGTNNTCGATTCCGAGTGGCACCACACTCTGAAATTGTAAAGCCCGTAAGATCAACGTCTTGCGGGCTTTTGTTTTTAAGGGAGAGACGGATTTGATGACGAATTTTACAACATACACATAATCAAATAAATCCAAACATAATTTATAAGAATCAATTCATGACTATTTAAATACTTCAAGGTTATGGAGATAATAATAAATGTTAGAATTATGAATATTCCAGACTATACTGTACAGGTTAAATACAAGTATTTCAAGGTGAATAGTTATGAAAGGAGACTATTGTGTAACTGGCTTAAGTTTATTCTTATAAACTAAATTATACCCCTTGTATATTTTATTAAATTCGTTGCAAAAACCGGATTTATTGGCCACATTTGGCCGGTCAGAATACCTATATGGCATTTAATCATACTTCAAGGATTTAACTCCAGCTATGGATGGTCAATTTATTCCGGCCAAAGGTGGTCAAGGTCGTTGGCTTTTCCACCAAAGACCGTATTCATATCAACCTGTCAATTCAAAAGAATAACTAATCCGATAGTATCTGGTCGAGATCAATTATTTTAAAAAAAGATTCTTCATATTCCTTAAAAGCAGCATAACGGATAAGGATCCTGTTGCCCGAAAGACCATAAATGAAGCCAGTATAGAACATATTTCCCGGTATTCCGGTTATTAATTTGCGCTGCATCTTCCCATCTTTATTCACTATCACTACCTGACCCTGTGATTCCTTCCAATTTACTGATCTAGGCTTTGCATTTTTAATATCCAGGTTTTCCGGATTGTCGTTTATGAAAAACAGAAGATTACCATTCAGTAAGGTTGTTCCATAGGATACAAAATTCTTCAGATACCTTACATTTTTAAAGCCTGTAGGCTTGTAAACCTGTTTCTTGGGAATACGGATTTCCCATATGAGTTTCCCTTCAGGGTCAAGCTTCAGAACATAGATATCCAAATAATATTCGGTAATAGTTCTAACATTATTGCTAATATTATAATAAGTATTATTCTGTTCCCCTATCAGGAAGATATTGCCATACTCATCGTGTCTCATCTTCTTTATTATGAATGCGAATCTGTCATCTCCACCTACCTTATCCAGTTTCTTAAGTTCGGGATCGACATCAGCTTCGTTTTCTGTCTCGGCTTCCTGTGCAAGCGTCTTATAGTAATTCTTTTCTCTTTTTAAGTTTTCAAGGTTATATTCCTGAAGGAAATATCCGTATTGCTTCCTAACCTTGGGTATCTTGAAGAAACCTGCCGCACTAATCTTATCTCCGCTATAGAGAATATGGGAACCGATTATTTTGAAATCTGCAACTTCCAGAGGCAGGTTCTGTGCGGAAAATTTCTGCCCTTTTTCAGTATATTCCAGTAATAAATAATTGGTTAAGAGTTTTGATTCAACCGTATCCTTATCATATTTAGTAGTCGCCAGAATTGCAACGTCGCCAGAATTGTCGACCTGGTAAAATGCAGGCGTAAATTGTTTATCTGTAACAGTAAGAGTTTCCGATCTGGTCCATAACAGGTTTAGGTTTTCGTCATATACATTAATACTGATATATTTTGGTGTCGCTTTAAAAGCTTTTAGAGGATATTCAGTTGTAATCATAAGCCTGGCTCCATCATCAGACAAACAATAGGTAAATAATGAAGTCTTAAATATTCGTCCTTTCAAAAAATGAGATTCAATAAGCTTTATTTTTTGCCCCCGTTTTGCTAAAGTCAATGGGTCTATAAACTGGTAGTAAAGTGTTTGTTTTTCTTCCCTGCTGTCAGAAGTCAAAGTAAGAAGCACAATCCTGTTACCGATCATCATCACTTGTTCAACCTGTTCTTCATCAAACAGAACAGGTCTTAATTGAGATGGAGATCGACCAAGCTTAATACTTGTTATCAGCTTCATTGACGAATCAAATCTTAAAAGAGAATGATCATAAGTGCTATTTAATTTTTCTGGTTTCTCACACCGTGATTCCCAGATATAGAAATCTCTATTGATTTCACCAATAAGCTTTGCCGGATAGTCCTGTCCGTTCAAATAAATCAGACAGCACATGCTGAGCAGAATTGTACAAAAATGTCTTTTCATATTAATCTTAAACTATAACAACGTTAAATATCTCAATTCAGGATACAGCTGTAACAATTCATTTTTGCCAAAAATTAGGCCTTAATTAATATATTAGATTCTTGCTATTAGCTTCTGGGTGCATTATTTATGTATACTTATACCAAATTTAAGAATAATTCATTGCTTCCAGCAATATCTATCTGTTTTTCTGAATGAAATTAACGATTATTCCAGAGATTTCCTGCTATTTTTGAGGCGGATATGACAACTTATAAGTGCTGGTTTTTTGCTATCCCGTTTTCTCAATAAAAAATGTGGTGTTGGAATATTCATCTCTTCATTTAATAGTGCTTTGCGAAGGTGCACCAGAGGTTTCGGGAGACCTACGAGATCTTCAGAGAAGTTTCACATCTTTGCAGAGAAGAATTCAATCTTAATTGGTTAGAGATTAATAATATAGATGAGAATTTGAAGAATATTATTGATGGAAATAATGGCAAATGAGAGAAATATTGATTAAGTATATGCGTCTTACGAAATTCAGACTGGGGACGGGTTCGTTGTCGCTTTTTTTCACTTTTTTATCTTCCATGAAACCTTCATTATCAATAAACGATCTCCTGGACAACTTGGAAGCCGTCAACCGGTTCTGAAGTTTCGTAAGACCTTACAATTCGTTGACGACTCGATAGCTATGTAAAAATCAATCCATTATAAAGAGATTTCCGCTCGAACATATCAAATTTCAGTGGTGCGAGTGGCACCACAGCCCCAAATCGCAGACCCCTGTAAGTCAATAACTTGCAGGGCTCTTTAAATTTCTTGTTGACGAAAGTGTTGTCACATTTTATAACGTACACACGATCAGTATAATACGGAACCTTCAAACCTTATTTTTTCTTTTTACGGTTCCGCAATTTACCATACTTCCCTATTATTTGTTTAATAAGGTCGCTTGCTGTTTGGAGATCAACTCCGGCTTTTTCTGCCAATGCCTCAATATCAGGTTCAAGGCCTGAATTAATATCAGGCATTGCGAGCTTCAAAAGCAAGTTAAGCTTACCAAGATTTTCCTTCACGGCAGGGGAAGTTTCTTTTGTAAATAAATGTTCATATTCATTTAACTTGATTTTTCTTTTCAAAATATCTGAAGCAGTGGTCAACATAGTTAGGTTAACCCGTAGAAAAGGATTAAGAGATAAATTATATCCATATTCGTTCAAACCTTCTACTAATGCCTTAAATCCTATGTCAGTCATAGCTGTAAGTAAAATGAATTTCTTTTTTTCATCAAAATACGCCTGAGAGAAGTGTGGTAGATCACTCCAGTTATTCAGTGATAACCGGTAAACTCCTTTATTATATTCTGCTTTAAAACTTTTTGTCAGGTCTTTTGTATTAATCGTATCCAGATCATATTCGGCCAATACAATCACTATTTGAGCTTCTTTACTATAAATCAGGGGAATATTGGCTCCTGATAATAGCATCATGTATGGCAATGGATTGTATTCAAGGTTTGTCAGAAGTTCCTCTACTTCAGTAATGTCCGGATTTAATTCAGTTGCAAAAAAGAAAATATCATCAGGTTCAAAAGACTTATAAGCTCCAATGGGACCGAAACTCTGATAGCAGGTACCATTATAAGCTATTAGGTTGGACCAAAGTAATGCTGATTGAGATTCACGCGTTTTTGTTATACCGGGAGAATATAATAGATACTCTTCGTTGGAAAATACATCTTCCATCATATAAAAATTCTCGTCCGGATTATTTTTGATAATACTGAAACTGAATCTCCATGAATGTTCAGCCTGAGACACAAGGTAATTTCTATCCTTATCAGGGAGGTTTTTCAAAGCACTATGGTTAAGGTAGCTTTTAATATGTCCATCCTGTCTGAATATCTTATGTGCAATGTATTGAGCTTTCAGTCTGTTTGTTAATTCATTTGGAAATTTGCTTATAATATGTTTATATGCAGCAAATCTCTTATTCATTTCCTGTTCCAGATTATTTCGTCCCGCAGCATAATAAATCAGGAATTCGTCAACAACTTTTGAGGATATCTTACTATTTTCCTCGCATATGAGTTTTATTTTTTTAAAATCAATCATTGATGAATGCGTAATATTTATTCAAAAAACTCGTGATGGGATATAAATTCTAAAAGAAAAGCATAGAGGTTATTTTGAAAGCTGGCCTAATGAAGCCGATTTTCATTATTGAAATCTTATCGTATTATTTTTCCTTCGATGGTTTAAAGCCAATCCTTGGACGATTTTTCTGCTCAGTCTCCAGTTGTTTTGCTTGCTCAAATTGCTTCAGGTATTCAAATATTACCATTATTTGATTATCGTGTTCTCCTAATTTACTTTGAACCTTTTCAAGCTGATGAACGACATCCTTATGAATGAATAATATCTCTCTTAACTTTACAAAGGTATCTATTATGAGCATGTTTACTTTATCTGCTCTCTCACTATTTAACACACTGGAAAGCATCAATATTCCATGTTCTGTAAACGCATATGGCAGGTACTTTACATGCTGGCCTCTTTTTAAGGTCACATTTTGTGACCTTAAACGACTATATTCATCTTTAGTCAATTGAAACATGTACCTTTCCGGAAATTTCCTTAAATTTCTTTTTACTTGCTGATTCAATGCCTTTGTATCCACCTGGTATAATTCAGCTAAATCCTGAGCAAGCATAACCTGCTTACCTCTTACGATATAGATCTTACTGACTATAACTTCTTCTGCTATTAGTAACCCATCATTCTCAGTTTTCATCAGATCTTTTATTTACCTTATAAAAATAATATTCATTTCTTTAAGATCACAATCTGTGACCTTAATTTTCTCTTGCAGACGTTTTCGTTGACGCCTTTTTTATTTTAATTAACTATCGCTAGTATCTACATAATCAATTACATAGGATTGTTAAAATATATAAAAATAGCGTTGATTGTGTAGTATTTACGGCTATATTAAATATATACGTAAATGGCCATCTAATCGGCTTATCAGCGAGCTGCATAAAGACTCTTTGGGTGCTGGTGGCACCACAACCCTCAAATGCAGACCCCTGTAAGTCAATAGCTTGCAGGGGTCTTTAAATTTATTGTTGACGCCTGCCTGCCGGCAGGCAGGGAAGTGGTGATGGATTTTATGATATATGTATGCTATACCCTTATCAATAGCATAATGTTAGTCAAACAGAAAATAAAGCTATTAAATTTATGCTATTTATTAACCGCTCAAACAGAATTACCTGTAAATTATCGCACCAAAAGAATTATCAGGATAACAAGCAGAAGAAAGCCAACACCGCCGTAAACGTACCCGCCATGATGATGTCTGTTCTCAATTATTACATCTTGTGTTGTTGCATTGGGATTTTTCTTCAGGTCATTCTTTTCTATATTTGTAAGATTCGATTGGTCCATGTTATATGTTCCTTTAATAGGTCTATTCATGCGACTTATTTCCTCATCTGATAATTTGTTCTCTTTCGGATTCTTAACTGCTGGTTTTTCAGATTCCTTTTTCGGATCTGTCAAACCTGCAAATGCTGTTGTGCTTAATACAAATAGTATTAGGAAACCAAGTAATAGATGTTTTTTCATAGCAGAAATTTTTTATTATTAGTTAAAATTCTAAATCAAAGTTAAAAGTTAAAACATCTTATCTTGTTACATAATTTTTTGAATAAGTTATATAATTCACACCTCTGGGTGAAGTAAGATTACTATGTTAACCTGGACTCCTGAGAATAAATTCGCAAACGACAATGTTACTGGTCTATCTTAAAACAATTTAAGATTCTTATGGGCAGACAGTACCAGTTCTTTAAATAGTAAATCCCGCAAGATCAATAATCTGCGGGGTTGTTAGTTTTAAGGGCACAGAACTACAATACCTTCAGTTCCAGACCGTAGTCATACTGCAAATCCTCATGGAGAGAGCCAAGTTTTTCCCTGATTGTCCGTATTTGCCTTATATAATGATTCCGGAGAGCTGCATTCCCTTGAATGGAGGGGGAGAATTCTTTCATTTTTGAACAATAATAGATAAGTAAATCTATCTCCGTTTTCTTATTCTGTGAGTACCTGATATATTTCCTGGTGTTGAACAAAATCCTTCGAAGGCCTTTTTTAATAAAATAATAACTCCTCTTATTTATCTTCTCAAACTGTTGATCAATCTCTTTTTTTACACTTTCAACATACGAAGCCTCATCAGATGATTCAAACAGGAGGTAAGTAAGTAACTCCTTGTTCTCCTTTTTGAATCTTGACAACCGGAGACAAAGATCCCGGAGTTCTTTAGGTGTCAGGTTAAATAATTCCTGACTGATCTCTTTTATTGTGACAGCTTTCATTATTCAATTAAAAAAAAGTGTTAAGCATCGTTTATTAATAACAAAGGTATTGTTTTTTACGGGGTGTAAATACGGCTAACGATTTGCAGTCATCCATGTCATATTGATTATGCTTCTTGCCAAAGTTACAAGGTTTCTGGTGGCACCACAATCTCAAAATATAACACCTTGAAGATAAGCGAGCTGAAAAGGTTTTTAAATTTCTTGTTGATGCCTGCCTGCCGTACTTGCAAGATAATCAAAGGCTGAATAATGCCCTTTTAAAGAAATTTAGCGCGGGGTGTGATTTAGGAGCAACGATTAACATCTTTTGTTAATAATTTTTCTATTAAGTAAACATTGGAATCTGATAACAACCAGGAATAATAACTACTTTTAAAA
>PMEC01000081.1 GCA_003155705.1 Bacteroidales bacterium | reverse complement strand
TGATAACTGGGTGGTTTCTAAAATCTTTGAACCCGGACTTGGAAATCTTAACGCCGTGGCAACTTCCGGAAGTGGTGATATTATTCTTGGAGGTGAATCATTTGTATCATACTATAATTCAGAGCTTAATGTTCTTTGGACATTAAAAACAGAAAAACCTGTTACAGCGCTCACTGCTTCAAACGATACAGTTTTTGCTTCGACCATGGAGACAATCCTGGTTATTTCAGGTAAAGGCAAAATAATTTCAGAATGGGGGCCATTTGAAGATAGTGCAATTATTGCTTCAGTTTCAGCGAACAAAACATTTGTCGCTTTTACAGATGCACGAAACAAGATTGTCACTCTTCTTGACAAGAAAGGAATTGTGAAGAAACTGATTGGTACTTCAGGTGAACCTTTCATTATTCCAAGTGCCTATTTCGAAGTAAACCTTACAAGCGACAACACTCTTTACATAGCCAATACAGGTAAACACAGAATCGAAACCCGAAATATTGACGGTACAATTTCAGGATCTTTTGGTGGGCCGGGGATATCTCCGGGAGATTTCTGTGGATGCTGCAATCCTGAGCATTTCACTATTATTCCTGACGGTTTTATTACTGCTGAGAAAGGAATAAACAGAATCAAAATACTTGATAAAACAGGCAAATTTGTTGAATTCGTCTCTTCGAAAAATAATTTCATGCCCCCGCTGCCGCTGGATATAGCTTCTCCAGATGGGAAAGTTATTTATGGAGCCAATCCGGCTGATTCAAAGTTGTATGTTTTTAAAAAGAAAGCTTAATCAGTGAGATATTACAGTAAAGTTAAATGAGATAGTTGCTGATAATGAGAAATATATGAACAGAACTGAATTTGTAAAGAGCGCTATAAGGTTCCTTTTGTTATTAGTACTGGCAGGCATTGCTATATTACTTGGTAGTAGAACTGTTACGGGTAGCAACTGTTCATCCTGCCCGGGAAATGGTATTTGTCGTGGCGAAGCTGATTGTTCAAAATATTTATCTGATAATTATGGAGGAGCTAAAAAATAAAGATCAGTCAAGGCGTGATTTTATTAAAGCAGCTGGAAGGTTGATAGTCGCGGTGCCACTAGTAGCACTTCCGGTTATCATTGTCAGGAAGGCAAATGCTAAAGGATATCTGTGGCAGATAGATCCTTATAAATGCACCCAATGCGATAATTGCAAAACAAGCTGTGTTCTCACTCCTTCAGCTTCAAAATGTACCAATGCATTCCCTTTATGCGGCTATTGCGATCTTTGCCCCGGGTATCTTCGCCAGGGAGTAAAAACAATAAGCACAGCTGCCGAAAATCAGCTATGTCCTACGGGTGCCATTAAACGAAGGTTTGTTGAAGAACCCTATTTTGAATATAAAATTGATGAAACACTATGCAACGGCTGTGCCAAATGTGTAAAAGGTTGTGCAGATTTCGGGAATGGCTCACTTTATATGCAGATAAGGCATAATCTTTGCGTGAATTGCAACGATTGCGGAATTGCCAGGGCTTGTCCATCGCATGCAGTGATACGAGTTCCGGCAAAAGAACCCTATATCTATAAAGAGTTGAAAAAAGGATAAATCGCAAAGCAAAAGACAAAAGACAAAAGACAAAAGATTAAAGATAAAAGTTGAATATCCGACTTCGCCAAGGCTACGTCGGACAAAGGTTGAAAAGTTGAAAAGAATTAAAAAATATATTCCGTATGCCATCTTGATGATATTACTCATCTGGCACTCAATTTTGTTCGGACAACAGAGATTTCCGCGTCCTGAGTTTGAGTCCGGTTATACTTACCCTACCAATCAGCTTCTTAACCAACGTGGTCCATTATGGGAATATATGGATGTAATAGTGTTGGTAGCGGCATTAATTACAACCTCCTGGATGGCTCTGAAAAGAAGATCCAGACAAGGAATAATCTGGATATCTGTTTTCTCTCTTGCTTATTTTGGATTTTACCGTCAGGGATGTATCTGCGCTGTAGGATCCGTCCAGAATGTAGCTCTTGCCTTGTTCAACGATAATTATTCTATGCCATTGTCAGCTCTTCTATTCTTCATGATTCCTCTGATATTTGCATTATTATCAGGACGGGTATTTTGTGCAAGTGTCTGCCCTCTTGGTGCAATCCAGGAACTTACAGGATTTAAGCAGGTAAAGATGCCCAAAACCATTGAGAAAATACTTACTTCGATACCGTTTATTTACCTTGGCCTGGCTCTCCTTTTTGCAGCTACCGGTAGCCAGTTTATTGTTTGCAGGTANNATAGGGATATTCGTAAACCGGCCATATTGCAGGTATCTCTGTCCGTATGGAGTACTTCAGAACATTTTTTCACGATTCGCCTTAAAGCACCTGACTATCTCCCCGGCAGAATGCAGAAATTGCCGTCTATGCGAATCAGGGTGTCCATATGATGTAATTCTGCCTACAGATCCGGTTGCAATGGAAGAAGAAAAACCCGGATCATCATGGAAAGGATCGTTTATTTATATATTGATTATACCTTTAATGGCAGCAGCAGGTGCAGTAACTCTATATAACCTGGCTCCATCTTTATCTGTTGTGAACAAGAATGTAAGCCTTGCCAAAGAGATACGGCTTGAAAAAGAAAAAGGGATTAAAGCCGTTTCAAAGGATGCAGTGGCTTATATGGAATCCGGAAAATCAGAAATTGAATTATACAAAGAGGAAGAATTTATAATCAGCAGGTTCAGGAAAGGTGCACCCTGGGTTGGAATCTTCCTCGGTCTATCGCTTGGAATAGGTTTGTTCAGCGTGACAGTCAGAACAAGACGGACTGAATATAAACCGGACCAGGGCAGGTGTTTCAGTTGTGGAAAGTGCTTAAAATTTTGTCCAGTTAAGGTAAAAACTTAAAAAATGAAGTTTTCGGAAAAAGAAATCAGCATGTTTAAAGGGATCAGCCTGATATCGGGGATATTTACCCTTGTAATGGCCTTTACTATGTTAATCAGCCTGATACAGCTAAAGATGATCAACCCTCTTGATAATCCTGCTTTGCTCCAGGTCAAAGAACAATTTGATAAAGATCCAAATAACAAGGACAAAGCAGAACAGGTACGTGCGATGGACCTGATGGCACGAAAAGCATACTTTTCCTCCAGATGGCAGGTTGAAACAGGTTCCTATCTTCTTCTTGCAGGTGCGGCAATTTTTGTAATTTTACAGAGGCTTATCACAGGCAACGAAAAGCCTGCCCGCTCACGTCCAGGAGATAAACCCGATATAAATGCAGATAAAAGAAAGAACCGTCGCTATCTGATCGTTTCAGGAAGCGTGGTAACAATTCTCGCAATTGTATCTTCATTTATCCTGAGAACAACTCTTCCTGCACCCGGGAGCCCCTCAGAATCTACTGAAAAGCAAAAACAAGCTACTGTCATCCATGAAACAAACCAGGTCAGTGATGTCAATTATCCTTTCTTCCGTGGAGAAGGAAGTCGTGGAGTTGCAGCTGGAACTGGATATCCTGTTGAATGGAACGGAAAGGAAGGCAAGAATATAAAATGGAAAATAAATCTTCCCAAACCAGGTAAAAGCTCGCCTGTTATCTGGGGTGACAAGCTTTTTCTGACAGGTGCAAAAGAGGGTGAATTTGAAGTTTATTGTCTCGATAAGATCACCGGTAAAATGCTCTGGACAGGTTCAGGATCGGATTTCCCGGGAGCTTCAAAGGTTGTGCCTGAATCAGATAATGAGGCTGGAATGGCNNTGACGGAAAACTTAAATGGGCGAAAAACATTGGTGTACCGCAAATGACTTATGCATTTTCTGCTTCACTTCTAATTTATGACAAATTATTGCTTATTCAGTATGACAGTCAGGAAAAGATAGTGGTGTTAGGATTTGATTTGAAAACCGGGGAACAGAAATGGGAAGCACCCAGAACAGGTCGTCCGGTAAATTCTTCGCCTGTGCTGGCTACTTTTGATGGTAAGCCACAGATTATAATCAACGGAAATCCTAAGGTTTCCGCTTTTGATCCTTTGACAGGCAAAGAGTTATGGAGTCAGTCCGGAGTAACAGGTGATGTGGTTCCATCTGTCGCAGTGAACAATAAGATGGTCTATGCTGTTACAGATTATTCGAAACTGGTGGCGTTAAAGCCTGGTCAGGAAGGATCCAAAGTATGGGAAGACAATAGGTTCACTCCCGATGTTTCAAGTCCTGTTGCGAACGATAAATTTCTTTTCATATCAACAGGTAATGGTGATGCAGCATGCTATAATGCTGAAAAAGGTGATACACTTTGGACACATTATTTTGAAAATCCTTTTTATGCCTCACCTGTGATTTGCGAAGGTAAGGTATGGTTACTTGACAGAAGCGGAACAATGCATATAATTGAAGCTGGAGATCGATTTAAGATTGTTGCAACTTCACCCCTTGGTGAAAATACAGATTGCACGCCAGTTTTTTCTGAAAAGAGAATTTATATAAGAGGAAAATTGAATCTTTATTGCGTTGGAGTAAATTGAATTAGTGAAGTTGACTTGTAAAATATTGCTTTTTGCTTTTATATGTGGAAAACTGACGGGACAAAGCACCGACTGGCCGATTTACCATGGCAAAGCTGATCTTTCAGGAAGATCTGAATGGCAACTTCCCGAAAATCCAAAAATATTATGGAGTTATAATTCAGGCAGCAGATCAAAATCTTCACCTGTTATTAGTGACGGACTTATATACTTTGGCACCGATAAGGGAACCCTGATTGCCTGTGATATCTTCGGTAAGCTGATTTGGAAATTTGAAGCAGGGAGCGCAGTTGAAGCCCCTCCATTGGTATCTGGTAATAGAATCATATTCAGTTCAGCAGATGGAGCACTTTGTGCAGTTGATAAAAAATCAGGGAAATTCTTATGGTTATATAAAACTGAGAACCAGATTGCAGGCTCTGCAAACTCGTGGATATCAGGCTCTAAATCAGGTATAGTTGTAGGAAGTTATGATTTTTTTCTTCATTGTGTTGATCCTGAGACCGGGAAGCTTTTCTGGAAGATAGAAACTGATAATTATATAAACGGAACTCCGGCAATCTCTGGAAACAGGATTGTTTTTGGAGGATGCGATGGAATGATAAGAGTTGTAGATCCAGTTTCAGGAAAGGAAAAAGATACTATTGAAGTAGGTGTATATATTGCCGGATCACCTGCTCTTTCTGATTCAAAAGCATTTTTTGGTGATTATGACGGAAATTTCTATTGCCTTAATCTTTCGACCCGGAAATATGACTGGAAAAAAGTGTCTGGTGATGAGACCGGTTCAATAATCGCTGCACCAGCTGTCGGAGAAGGTTCTGTAGTTATCGGAGATGATAATAAAAATATAAATTGTTACAATATCTCAGATGGAAAACTCAGATGGAAGTTCAGAACAAATGGAAGTATAAAGGGATCAAGCGTCATTGCAGGCGATAAAATTCTTGCGACCAGCATGGACGGGAATGTCTATATTCTGAATTTGCAGGATGGTACAAAAAAGTGGAACTTTAATGTCGGAACACCAATAAGCTCTTCTCCTGCTGTCACAAAAGAGAGGTTTTATATTCTCACTGAAGATGGAAGGCTGATGGCATTTGGGCTGTAGGAAGGTATAAGGGCGTTAAGGCATAAAGGCATAACGGCTTGATGATTCAAAGGTATAACGGTATAATTTTACTGATTTAATTT